>JAISGL010000042.1 GCA_031263125.1 Opitutaceae bacterium
CCCTGCGATTGGGTGAGGGCAACGCGAAGTCCGTTCCTGGGAGCGCGGGCATCTCTGCCCGCGAAACGTTGTGCGCCCGCTTGGTGTAGCTCGAAAATCCATCGCGGGCAAAGATGCCCACGCTCCCAGGCGCTGTCGCGTAACATCAGGAAGTAACTGATATTACGCAGCTCGTAGGGCCTGATCTTGTGTCAGGCCGCGCACGCGTGGGAGGCCACATTGGTAATTCGCGGCCTGACGCAAGGTCAGGCCCTACGAAATCCCGCCATCCGCGTAACAAATCCCGCCATCCGCGTAACATCAGTAAGTAAAATAGCCCGGTTATTTTTTTGCGGACCCAAAGGAGCGAGCAACATCAGCAGGTAATGGGTAATGATCATGGCTCCTGCATCATGGTATCGAGCGTGGGTTGCATGGCGTCGGCCCAAAGTTGATAGCCTTTCGGCCCGGGATGCAGCTGGTCGGGCATCACGTCATCGGGGATTTTCCCATCAGCGTCCAGGAACACTTTGGTTATATCCAAAAAACGAACCCGCTTTCCATCGGCGAGACGGGACAGGCGCGCGTTCACGTCATTGATTACAATCTTGCGGTTGACGGCGTCGTCATGATTGCCGTTCACCGTGCGCGGGCCGCGCGGGAACACCGCGAGGAGGAGCACCCTGGCGGCGGGAATTTTTTCACGAATGCGGCTGATGATCGTCGCGACGCCTTGCGCGATTTCGGCGGGTGTGTTGACGGCGGTGTTGTTGGTGCCAATCATGAGGACGACTGCTTTCGGCGAAACGTTGTCGAGTTCCCCGTTGGCGATGCGCCAGAGGACGTGCTGCGTGGAATCGCCCGATATGCCGAAGTTCGCGGGTTGATATTTGCCGTAATGTTTTTCCCAGACGCCGGGCGCCTTGCTCCAGCCGTCGGTGATCGAGTCGCCAATGAAGAGCACGCCGACGGGGCCTTCCCTGGCGCGCGCGAGAAAGGCGGCGTGCTTTTCCATGAAATATTTGTTGCCGCCTTTGTCGTCGGGCGTGATGGCGCTGGTGCGCGAGACGTCGAGCGGTTCCCAATCGTCGCTGCGAAACGGCGCGAGCGGGAGTCCGGCGGCGTTGTGGAGATTCGCGACCGGATCGTTGAACCACGCGTAGCGCACGGCGACGGGTTGCGGAACGCCGGGGGACGAGACCAGGAGCGTTGCTCCGTCATTTTCGATGCGCGCGGCGGCGGATTTGAAAATGCCGTCGGCGGCGGAAACTTCAAACGAGGGCGCCGCCGTTCCGCGCACGGCGAGGCCGGTGGCGTGGGCGAGCGTGACGCGCATGGTGTTTCCTTCGGCGCGCGCGGAAACAAAGCGCGGGCTGTCGCATGCGACGGCGGTTTTGCCATAAACGTTTTTCAGGGCAATGAGCGCGAGGCGGCGTCCGACATCCTGCTTGTTGACCGGATGCTCGTCGTCGGGGTTGCCGATGTCGATGGTCACGGCCTGGCCGGTGTTCGGGAGCGCGAGTGTTTGATCCTGCGCCTCGCGGAGGAAGGCGCGCATGCGGGCGTCGCCGCGACCGGCTTTGTAATTGGGAAGTTGCACCCAGTAAAATGGCAGGTCGCCCTGGCCGAGGGCGGCGCGCCACGAGGTGATCATCGCCGCAAAGAGGGCGCGGTATTCGGCGAAGCGTTGCGCGTTGCCCTCGCCTTGATACCAGAGAAAACCGCGCAGTCCGGCGGGCGCGAGCGGCGCGATCATGGCGTTAAAAATGCCCGAGGGTTCATCGCGGTGTCCGGCGCCGGCGGGTTCGCGCGGGGCGGGTTTGTTGAAGGCGGTGTGTTTTGCGGCGGCTTCGTCGCGTTCTTTTGTCCATGCGGCGAGGTCGGCGTCGTATCTGGCTTTGTTCCGGGGATGGGCGTCGAGCGTTTGTTTCCAGCGCGCGGCGACTTCGGGAAACGCGGGCGCGGCGAGCGCGGCGGGAGGCATGAAGGATTCGATCATCGCGCCGCTCCATGAGCTTTGGATGATGCCGACGGGCACGCCGGTTTCGCGATTGATGTCGCGCGCGAAAAAATACGCGACAGCCGAGCAGGGGCCGATTTCGCGCGGCGTGCAAAGACGCCATGCGCCGGTGGCGCGCGCGGCGGGCGCCGGAGAGGTGGCGAGCGCGGCGGGCGCCGGCGAAATGGCGCGGTCGATTTTGATATAGCGGATGCCGGGATGACTGGCGGCGGCGACTTCCTCGCGGGCGTTGCCGGCGCGGGCGACGTTCCATTCCATGTTGGACTGGCCGGCGCAGAGCCACACGTCGCCGACGAGGATGTTGGTGAAGACGATTTGGTTTTTGCCGCTGATGATGAGGTCGCCGGGGTTTGCGTTTGCGGGAAGCGCGGGGAGCGTGACGCGCCAGTCGCCGGCGGCGCCGGCCGTCGCGCCGGCTGTGTGCCCGCCGAATTGCACGGTGACTTTTTCGCCGGGTCCGGCCCTGCCCCAGACGGGAACGGGCTTGTCGCGCTGGATGACGGCATTGTTGCCAAACGGCGCGGAAAGCGTCACGTCGGCGCGTGCCGTCGTGCCGGCAATGACGGCAATGGCGGCAATATAAACAGAGAGGAGCGGCGCTGTGTTTCGCATTGTTATTTTTTTCATGGATGGAAAGGCGGAGTGTTATTCCAGTTTGCTTTCAAAATGAGGCGCATGGCAGGGGCCTCGCAAGCGAGGCCCGGAGTGCGACAAGGCGGAGTGTGTGTTTCATTTTTTGGATTGGTTTTTCAGGCTGGTTGAAGGAATGCGAAAACAGGGCGGCGGATAACCTTGCGGACAACCGCGACGCCGGGAGCCTTGCAAGGGCCGGTCGCACGGGAAATTTTTCATTTTTGCAACAGTTGCAAGAGTTGCGGCGTGCGTGGTGCTTCGCGACGGGCAAACTCGCTTTCACACCACCTTTTCACGCAACCTCTCCACGCAATCTCTCCACATCCCGATTCCCATGAAAAACCCAACAGCCACACTGGCCTGTGTTCTCGCAATCCTCATCCTCGCGACAGGCCCTGCCGCCCATGCCGCGGACGCGCCTGCAACGGCGTCCTTCAAACAACAAATGCTCAACGACACCATCGACGCCGTGCAAAAGACGCACGAACGTTTCGCGCGCGGAGTGGCCCGGGGCGCCATCACGCCAAACCGCGGTTACGCCAACACGCTCGCGGCGATGGTCAACCTGCACATCGTCACGGGCGATGACACTTACCTGAAGTGGGCGGCGGACGACATCGTGGCGCTCGTGCAGGCGGCGAAAAACGAGGACGGTTCGCAGCGCGCATTCATAAACGGCTTTCGCAACATGGTGCCGTTTTGCGAGGCATACCTGCATTTGAAGAGTCGGAAGGCGCTCACCGACGCGCAGTGCAAAATGATGGAAGACCAGATTATCGCCAGCATTGCCACGCACTACGAGGCCACGGATTTCGGGCCGCACAATCGCGGACTCATCGACGGCGCGGCGTTTCTCTTCGCGGCGAAAGCCGTGCCCGGCGCGCCCGATGTCGAAAAATGGAAATGCTACGGCAACGCGCTCGTTGCCGACAGCGTGTATCAATGGTCCATCGAGGACGCGTCCATCTACCTGCCCTTCTGGCAAACCTACACGCTCACGCTCGCCGAAATGCAGGGCCGCCTCGACGAATATATGAAGCCGATCATGACGCGTTATTATTTTGATTATATAAAATCGCTCATCATGCCCAACGGCCTGCTTCCCGACTGGGGCGACGGCGACTGGACTCACAACTGGGACTGGAGCGCCGCCAATCTCGTGCTCGCCGGCTCACGTTACAAGGACGGCGAATATCTCGACGCCGCGCGGCAGCTTTACTACGCGAGCCTGTCGTATTGGAAAAATCTCGACAGCGGCTCCATATATACAATTTCGACCGCCCTGCGCTGGCTGGATGCCAGCGTTCCGTTGAAACCGTTTGCACCGGTAAAATCCTGCGAGGCAATCGACGATCTCATTTCCAAAAAAATAACCTTCCGCAGCGCGAATGGCGATTACGCGATGCTGAACTATCGCGATGAAGGTCCCTACAGCCGCTTCGGGCGCGATTATCTCAATGCACAACTCAATGCCTTCCAGGAAAAACCGCATCACGGCCACGCCGACGAAAACGCCATCGACTTGCTCATGGCCGGGAAAACCGTTCTGCTCGCCGACGGCGGTTACCGCCACGCCACCGTCGATACGTGGGAAGACGGCTGGCGCGCGGATTTTTATCATAACAAAGTCGTCGCCCGCACCGGCCAGATGATGCCTTACGAAGGCGACCCGTTTGATTATATTGCAAAAGACCGCGCCTACCACGCCGTGCAGACCGAAAAAATACACTTTGGAAATTTCGGCAGCCTCGACTACTCGCGCACGCGTCTCGTCGACAGGGAACGCGGCTACACCGGCGACCGCATCATCCTCTTCGCGCCGGAGAGCAGTTTATATATTGTCGTCGATTCAATACTCATCGACGAGCCGGGCGTAAAGGTATTCTGCAACACCTGGCACCCGGATAATATATTAAAACAAGGCGACAATCACGTGGTGAGCTGGCCGGAACGCATTCCCGTGCGCAAGGAATACTGGCCCAACGCGCACAACAAAGAACTCTTGATTCAATTCCTGGGGAACGGGGACAAAGTCACAAAAATCAAAACCATCGAGCGCCGCTTCAATCCGTCGAAAGCGTTTGTCCAATATCAAAACACCTACTTCTTCAAAGGACAGCGCCTGCTGTTTGTCACCGTGCTGCGGCCGCATGATCCGGGCACATTCAATGCCGCGATGCTCGACGACGTGAAACTCATCACCAACGAACGCGACGACGACCGCACGCTCGGCCTGACGTTCAGGCTCGACGGCGATCCCGTCACCGTTGGCCTGAAGCTCGACCAGACCATCGGCCTGGGCAATCTGCGCGGACGCCCGATGTGGGATTTTCGCACGGGTCAGGTGACATACGGAAAACTGCGCACCGATTCCGATTTCGCCTTCGTGCGCGAGCGCAAGGACGGCGCGAAGGAGACCGGCTTTTTCTACGGATGCGAGTTGCACTATGATGGAAAGACTCTCTTCGACATGCCGCTCAACAAACACATGTATCAAGGCGCGGACGATTTCCGGAACCCGGTTATCAAGGACAAAATGCCGCGCTGGCATCAGATTGTGAAATGACAGTGATGTTACGCGGCCGGCGACCGGGAGCGCGGCCCCCCAGCCTCGCGCTGCGTTTCTTGCGTTCCCAAAGCATTTATAAACATGCCGCGAGAATGCATTCTGATAATCGGGCACTTTGAAAAAGTCATTTTTTTAACCACGGATTACCCAGCGCGGCATAGCCGCAACCAAAGGAACAGGCTCAAACCAACAATCCAATTGCCACAAAAAACACAAAAAAAGCCTTCTCGCATATGAACGATTTTCCGGGCGCTTATAAGCGCCGCGAACCGGTTTCCGACAAAATATGATTTTGCAGGCAAGGAGACCGCAGCGCCTATAGGCGCTCTGTTGATGATCGCAAACACACAACGCCCTTTTGGTGTTTTTTGTGGCAATTGGATTGTTGGCTTGAACGAGTCGCGTCATAGGGAAATCGTACGCAAAAAAATCAATTATCAAGGTTAGTAGCACGGATTATCACGGATAAGAAAAAGACTGGTCGAGTGCCTGATTTTATCCGTGTTCATCCGTGTAATCCGTGGTTAATTTATTGGTTTGGTTTTTAAACTGTTTTTCAAAGTGCCCTATTGATGTTACGCGGCGGGGGCGGCCTGACACAAGGTCAGGCACTACAGGGGCAGGTACTGCAAAATCCTGATGGCCGCGTAACATTTGTTTGTATAATCAGAACTCTATGCTTGTGGTGAGTTTGAAGGTGCGCGGGGCGCCCCATGAGCCGGCGCTGGTCGAGGCGGTGCGATAATAATCCTTGTCCAGGAGGTTGTCGACGTTGAGCGCGATGGTGACGGGCCAGTCCATGAGCTTGGTGCGGTATCCGGCGAGCAGGGCGAACACGGTGTAGGAGGGTCCCCAGACGTCAACGAAGGGGCCTTTGTTCACGAGTTGCACGGTGCCGCGGTAGGTGCGGTCGCGCCAGTTGAGGCCGCCGCCGACGTAGAGACCTTTGAGCGCGCCGGAGCGGAAATCGTAGCGCGTGAATACGTTGGCGCGGTTTTTTGTATATCCGCCGGTGGGCATGCTTTCGGGGTAGCGGGCGATGGTCGCGTCAAGTTCGGGCACGGGCGCGCCCATTTGCCGCGCGAGGGCTTGGAAGTGCTTGAGCTGGGGGACGCGGTTTTCGGCTTCCATTTTGTTGTTCGCGTAGTTGGCGATGAGGCGCCAGTTTTTGGTGATGTTGGCGATCATTTCGATTTCGACGCCCTTGGTGGTGAGTTGCTCGGTGTCGCGTCCGACTTCGTTCCAGGTGGCGTTGCCTTCCGCGTCGACGAAGAGGGCGTTCATTTCGTCCTTGACGGCCTGGTTCATGGAGGGGGCGACGCGGGCGTTGGGTTGATAATTGTCATAATACACGCCGCTTATTTCGACGCGTTTGCGGAAGAGCGTCAGGCGCATGCCGGCTTCCCAGCCTTCGCCGTAGGGGATGCCTTGCGAGGTGTTCCAGATGAAGCCGTCGCCGCCGACGCCGAGGGAGGGGCGGTAGCTTTTGGCGTAATTATAATTGAGGGATATATAATCGTTGAGGTGGACGACGATGCCGAGGTTGGGGCCGGAGTAGGAATAGTTCGAGCAGGTGGTTTTGCTGAAACCGGGTTTGTCGGCCGGGGCGACGAGCGTCCAGTCGTGGTCGCCGGGGGTGAGGATGGGCAGGCCATTTTGATTGCGCATGTGGAATTTGTCCTTGCGGTAGCCGATCATGGTGTTGACGCGGTTGTTGAGGTAGGCGCCGAAGGCGCCGATGGCGTAGGAGGGCATGTAGAAGCGGCGGTGCATGACGGCGCCGGTGCCGTAGACGACGCCGTAGTCGGGATAAAACTGCGAGAGGCCGGGGGTGGCGTGCATGTCGCCGATGAGGTTTTCGGAGTCGCCGTCGCGCAGGTAGAAGCGGCGGTAAAAGCGATTATTGTTAAAAGCGCCGCGATATTTGGCAAGTGCGGCGGCTTCGGGGGCGTAGCTGACGGTGTTGCGGTCAGCGGCGGTCCAGGTGTTGATGTCGGCGTATTCGGAGAGTTTGGCGTGGCGCTGGCCGGGGTTGTCCTGGTGTTGCTGGACGTTGAAGACGAACTGTTGTTTCATCCAGCGGAACTTGTCCCAGTTGTAGACGAGGGAGGCGCGCATGTCGCGGACGATGTTTCCGGCGCGCTGGTGCGTGCGGTAATACTCGGTGTAGAGTTCGCCGTAGTAGGGGTTGGCGGCGCCGCCGGGGAGGGTGGGGCTGAGGTCGCGGGTGATGGCGCGGCCGGAGGCGTTCCAGTTGTTGATCTTGGATTGCATCCAGTTGGCGGAGAGCTGGAGGCTGAGGTTGGTGGTGATTTTTTGCTCCACTTCGACGGTGAGGGTCCGGATGTCCTGCGAGTAGGTGGCGGCGGGGCCGCGGAACTGCCATTCGCGGGGGACGACGCCGGTGTCGACGAGGGTGAGGTTGGAGCCGGAGCCGCGGGTGCGGCGGCTGGCGGCGACGCGGTTGTTGGCGGTGAGGCCGAGGGCGGGTATGTAGGTGGTGCCGTTGGTGAGCTGGGCGGCGACTTGGGAGCCGTCGTCGTTGAGGAAGCCGTAATATTGCTGGAAGAGGCCGGTGGTGGTGACGCGTTCGCTCCAGTTCATCTCGCCGGAGACGCGGATGGTGGTCGTCCTGGTGGGGCGGTAGGTGGCGGCGAGGTAGATGCCTTTGAAATCGCGTTTGCCGTAGTCGTACCATTCCTTGTTTTTGCTGTAGACGGCGGAGGCGCGCAGGGAGAGGACTTTGGGGACGAGTATCTGGTTCACGTCGATTTCGCCGCGATAGAGGTCGTTGGAGCCGGCGATGAGGCGGACGCGCTGGAAGCTCTTCGTGAAGAGGCCTTGCTTGGTGACGGTGTTGCTGACGCCGCCGAGGTCGGCTTCGCCGTAGAGGAAGGCGTTGGGGCCGCGGATTTGCTCGACGCGCTCGACGCTGTAGGAATCGACGGGGGTGTACCATATCCAGCCGTTGCGCATGGCGTAGTTGCTCTGGACGCCGCGGTAGAGGGGGCGTCCGTCGCCGCTGGCGATGTCGGGGTTGGGATTGGTTTCGCCGGTGACGAACCATCTGGACATGTCGTCCATGGTCTGGGCGCCGAGGTCGCTGATGAACGTGGCGTTCATGATGGAGATGGAACTGGGGACGTTTTTCAGTTCCTGGACGGTGCGGAGGCCGGCGGTGGTGCGGGTGGATTCGTAGCCGGTGTCCCTTTCGCCTTCGACAACAAAGACGGCAAGTTCGACAAGGTTGTCGTCGTCGGGAATGAGCGGGGCCGCGGCGGGCCGGGAGGCGGGGGCCGGGGCTTGTTGCGCGGCCAGCGGCGCCAGCGCCAGGGCGATGGCGGCGGTAAGTGTCGCGAGGATACGCGAGTTTATACGACGGGTGTTCATGGTATACATGGGTTTCGTGTTGCGGATCAAAGGCTGGGTGAATCGGGTGGACCGGATGCGGCGGGAAGCCGGGAACCGGGAGCGTTTTACATTATTATTATAGGTATAAACGACTATTGAATTAACAAAAGCGATTATCAATACAATATTGCACCATGTGTTAATCTTTTACTTGGTTTTAGTAATTTCGATTATTTGACTGGCGCGACGCGCGGGTGTCAGCCGGGCGGCGTGTAGTTTTCCGGACCTCCGTGGCGGAGCCACTGGCGGCGGGCCATGCGGATGCCGAGGAGCGAGAAGGCTCCGAGGACGATCAGGATTACGTAGACGAGACGATACGGCCCGACGGACAGGCCGGCGGTGAAGGGGACGGGGAGCGTGGCGTGGAAATCCTTGAGCGCGTCGAGGAGGATGCCGGTGCCGGGGCCGATGAAGAGCGCGATGACAATGGCCTGAAGCATCGCGTTGGCCGAGCTGAACTGGCCCATGCGCGCCGCCGGAAACATGTGCTGCGCGAGGACGATTTGTGCGAGCATGAGCATGGGAAAAATCGCGCCGATGAGGAGCGAGCTGGCAAAAAAGGTGGCCTCGCCGGTGACGAAGAGGAACGAGCCGGTGATCGAGACGAGGAAGACCCAGAGGAGAATGGTCATGACGCGGATCGGCCCCCAACGGTCGATGAGCCAGCCGAGCGGGAGCGCGAAGGGCAGCCATGCGAACGCGCCCCACGAGCTGAGTTTGCCGATGCGGTCGAGTTCGAGGCCGAGTTCGCGTTGCGGGAAGAGCACGAGGAAAGCCTGCACGGGCACGGTGGC
>JAISGL010000048.1 GCA_031263125.1 Opitutaceae bacterium
AGATCGGCGGCGAGCCAGTCGGCGAAGAGGGCTTTCTCCTGGTCGAAGGGGGCGGAGGCGCCGGCGCCGGCGTTTTTCGCGAAGAGGTCGAGGAAGGCGCGCGGGGCGGATTTGGGCACGATGACGGTGCGCTGGCTGGAGTAGCCGAGGGTCTTGAAGAAGCCGAGGGAGGCTTCGCGCAGGGGCCGGGCGGTGAAGGCGGCGAGGGCGGTTTGGATTTGGTTGCGGAGGTCGGACATGGGAGGAAGAGGGAAATGACGTTATGACTTGGTTGCCGGTTTATGCGCCGGGGTGCAGCACGAGCCAGGTGACGAGTTCGAAGTCGGCTTCGTTGTTGTGGGGCTGCTCTTCGACGGACGGGAGGATGAACTGGCGGTTGTGTTGCAGGCCGGCGGCGAGTTTTTGCTGGAAGGTCGCGGTGATGGATTCGACGGCGGTGCGGATGAGGCGCGTCTGGACGGCCATGTCGGTGCCGTTGGCGGTGGCGCGGTCGAAGAGGCGGCAGAGTTCGGCGTAGGGTTCGGTTTTGCCGAGGGCGAGTTCGCGGAAGAGGGTGAGGGTGGTTTTGACTTGGGTGTAGGCGAGACGCACTTCGCCGCCGGTCACTTCGCCATCGGCCACTTCGCCGCCAGCGCGCACGTAAACGAGGTAGTGCGGCGCGAGCGGATTTATCTTTTCTGTTTCGGTAGCGGGGCGCGCGTTGGCGGGGCATGCGGTGGCGGGGTGCGCGTTGGCGGGGTGCGCGGTGGGGGCGCTTTTTTGGCGAAGGCAGAAGATGATGCCGCCGCCGGCGGTGAGCGGGATGTCGGCGCGGGCGGGGACGACGGCGTAGAGGCCGGGGGGGGCGGTTTCGAGTTGCTCGCGGTTGCGCTCCAGGAAGCGGAGGAGGTCGGCGCGGAAATCGTCGAGGGAGAAGTCGGCGAGCGTCACCGAGTCCTCCAGGTCTTCGAGGTCGAGGACTTCTTTTTGCATGCGTTCGAGCTGGCGGTCGCGCAGGCGGAGGTCGGTGGTGACGAGGTCTTCGAGTTGTTTTTCGTCGAGGGGGTTGTCGGTCTGGGTGGCGGTGAGATCGACGAGGGCCATGCGGGCTTCGACGCGTTGCTTGAGGTTGATGTAGCGGTCGAGGTTGGCGGTGGGCCAGAAGTTGACGAGGTGGACGGCGGTGGCGCGGGAGCCGATGCGGTCCACGCGACCGAAGCGTTGGATGATGCGCACGGGGTTCCAGTGGATGTCGTAGTTGATGACGGTGTCGCAGTCCTGGAGGTTCTGGCCTTCGGAGATGCAGTCGGAGGCGATGAGCACGTCCACTTGGGGCGCGGCGGGGTCGCCGGAGCGGCGTTTGGCGCGCGGGGCGAAGTCGGTCAATATCGCGGTGTAGTCGGTGCCGGGGGTGAGGGTGGAGGCGTTTTGGCCGCTGCCGACGACGAGGGAGGCGTGGACGCCGAGGTCTTTGCACAGCCAGCGGTGGAGGTTGTCGTAAAGGTAGCGGGCGGTGTCGGCGTAGGCGGTGAAGACGAGCACCTTGCGGTTGGGGTGGCCGTCTTTGTCGGGAGGCGGGTTCTGGATTTTGGCGGCGAGGCGGGAGCGGAGTTCGGCGAGCTTGGCATCGCGTTCGGGAGTGACCGGTTTGGCGAGGCCGAGCAGGGCGTTCAGTTGGCGGCGGTCTTCGGCGAGGCGGGCGCGCCATGCGGCGAGGTCCAGATGCGCCATTTTGAAGGTGACGCGGCGGCCGATTTCGAGGGCGGCGGCGAGTTCGGGGTCGTCGTCCTCGACGTCCTCGGGGGCGAGCACTTCAAAATCGAGATCGGGATTGGCGTCGCGATGGGTTTCGAAGACGGCCATGCGTTGTTCGAGGCGGTCGATTTTTTCGAGGGTGGTAATCAGCGAGCGGCGGAAGGAGTCGATGGAACTTTCGAGGCGTTTCAGCAGCGTGATGCGCATCATGTGGGTGAGGATGCGTTCGCGGCCTTGTTGCGTGAATCCGCCGATGCGCCGGGTGTAGTGCGCGACGGTCGCCGGGGGGAGGTCGGCGCGGAGGTGCTCGGCGGGGCGGAATATCCAGAGTTTATACTCCGCGAGGCGGTCGGCGATCACGTCGTAGGAGGGGAATTTGCCGGCGGTGTCGATTTCCGGGTGCAGGGAAACGGGCGAGGTGCGGAGCGGGAATCCGCCGAGCCGGGCTATCTCGGATTGGTAGTGGCGCGAGATGTGCCGCCGGGAGCGGGCGATGGTGATGGCGTCGAGCAGCTTGATGAAGTCGCCGCCGAGGACGTGGATGAGGTCTTTTTTCTGGCGTTGCCCGGCAGGTTTTTTGGACCACTCGGTGAAGCGTTTCTGGGCCTCGCGGGTGGTTGTTTTGAGCGAGGGGATTTCGAGGGTGCCGGAGAAAAAGGCGTCGGCAGCCAGCCCTTCCGGGGTGTCGCGCGCGACGTCGCCGCCCGCGATGAACGAGAGTTGGTTGCGCAGGTCGGCGAGTGTGTTGTTCACCGGGGTGGCGGAGAGGAGCAGGACTTTGGTGCGCACGCCGGACTGGATGATGTCCTGCATGAGGCGCTGGTAACGGCTGCGGCGTGCGGGGGCGTCACGCCCGGCGACGTCACGCGCGGCGGCGTCTTCGCGGGGTTTGCCGGGGGCGTTGTTGCGGAAGTTGTGCGACTCGTCGATGACGACGAGGTCGAACGCGCCCCAGTGGAAATCGCGAAGTTCCTGAATGGCGCCGGACGTCCCGCTTTCGCGCGAGAGGTCGGTGTGCGCAAGGACGGTGTAGCCGAAGCGGTCGGAGGCGAAGGGGTTGTTTTTGCTGGCGGACCAGGCGGGGTAGAGGTCCCAGTTGCCGCGCAATTTGCCGGGGCAGAGGACGAGGACTTTTTCGTTGCGCAGCTCGAAATATTTGATGACGGCGAGCGCTTCGTAGGTTTTGCCGAGGCCGACGCTGTCGGCGAGGATGCAGCCGCCGTAGGTTTTGAGTTTGTTGATGGCGGACTTGGCGCCGTCTTTTTGGAAGGCGAAGAGCGATTGCCAAATGCCTGTCTCCGGGAGGCGGATGCGCTTCAGGTTGTCGTCAATGTCGCGGCCTTCGTCGATGAAGCGGCGGAACAACTCGAAGAGTGTCTTGAAGTAGATGAACTCGGGCGATTGATCGCGGTAAACTTGGAGCAGGTAATCGAGGACGGCCTGCTTCACGTCCTCGACTCGCGTGGTGTCGTTCCAGAGTTCCTCGAACCACTGCCGGAGGTCGGCGCGGTCGCGGTTGCCGTCCACGACGAGGTTGAGTTCGACGTTGTTGTTGGCCGCGCCGAGGCCGAGGCCGCGGGTGGTGAAGTTGGAACTGCCGACGATGGCGGCGGAGACCTCGCCCCGGCGGATGTGGGACATTTTGCCGTGGAGGAAGCCGGTGCGGGTGACGGAGCGGATATCGACTTTGTCGCGAATCCAGTCGGCGCAAGCCTGGGCGACGTGGCGCTGATTGAGGCCGGATGCGAGGGTGAGGCCGTCGTCGCGGAGGACATAGGCCGCGCCGTCCTTGTGCGCGGGGTCGAGGTTGCGGATAAAGGCGGCTTCACCGAAGAGGAGGCGGATGCGTCCGAGGTTATCGAGTTGGGCGCGCAGTTTGTCGTAGGCGAAAATGGTGAAGTAGGCGGTGACCAGATCGAGGTCGGCTCCGGCACGCAGTTCTGCCCGCAAAAAATCACCGACCGAGCCGCGGCGGTGGTTGTCACGCAGGTTGCTTTGGGAGATGGAGGTGGCGGTGGAGATGGCGGTGGAGATGGAGATGGAGGTGGAGGTGGACACGTTCACGCGAGGGCAATCTTTTGGCTCCGCACCCGGGGACTCGCAAGCCCGATAAAGCGAGAACCAACATGCGAGCGCATCTCAAAAACGGGACAGGGCATGCCGCCAATTCTGGAGTAGAGCGGGCGTCCCGCCCGCTGACGGCGAAGCCGCCGGATCGAGTAGCACGGGCATCTTGCCCGTGGACGGCGCGAAGCGCCGCTCCCCATGCCAGCCCCGACGCGGGCAAGATGCCCGCGCTACTCCCGGAACGCGGGCGAGACGCCCACGCTACTTCCGGAACACGCGCGAGACGCCCGTGCCACAGCGTCTTGCTTGTCCAGTTTTTGAGATGCGCCCGGGCAGAGATGCCCGCGCTCCCAGGGGAAAGGCATTTTGCATTTTGGAGATTTTGCATTTCGGGGATTTTGCGCTTCATGGGGTTTGCAATTCGTAACTCAAGATGCTGAGCGCGTACGTCGCCGCGGTTTCGCAGCGGAGGACAAGCGGACCGAGCGTCACGGGTATGATGCCGGCGGCGTCGGCCTCGCGCATTTCGGCGGGCGAGAAATCGCCTTCGGGGCCGATGAGCCAGAGGGCGTCGCGCGGCGGGCGGCCATCGTGCGCGGCGCGGTAATCGGCGAGCACGGTTTTGAGCGTGCGCGCGCCGTCATGCAGGCTGGCGATGAGGCGGAGGCCGCGGGCGTCGGCGTCATTGGTGGCAGCACCGGCGGCATCGTCGGTGGCGGCGCCGGCGGCGTGCGCGTGTGCGGTTGCACGCGCGGCGTCGGCGGCGAGCGCGGCGTCGTGTGCGGCGGTGTGGGCAGCGGCGTGTGCGATTGCACGCGCGGCATTGGCGGCGAGCGCGGTTGCGTGCGCAGCTGCGTGCGCTTTTGCGCTTTCGCGCATGAAGGCGGTGGCGTTTTGCACAGGGAGGATTTCGGGGAGCCAGGGATTGCCGCATTGCTTGGCGGCTTCGAGGGCGGCGATGCGCCACCTGACGGTTTTTTTGTCCTCGCGTCCGGTGTCGAGGTGGACCTGGGTGCGTTCGCTTTCGAGCGGGACGATGCGCGCGGCGCCGATCTCGGTGGCTTTGCGCACAATGGCGTCCATCGAGGGGCCTTTGGGGAGCGCCTGCGCGAGCGTGATGCGGCAGGGCAGCGGGGCGGCCTGGCGCGTGGAGATGACTTTGAGCAGCGCGGCGGTTTTCGAGTCGCGCGCGAGTTCGCAAATCCATTCGCGCCCGTGTCCGTCGAAGGCGACGACGGGCGCGCCGCGACGGGCGCGGTTTACGACGACGAGGTGGTGCGACTCGTCGGCGGAGAGCGTGAGTTCCGCGGCATTCGCGGCATCGGCGGGCGTCGGGCAATGGGAGCGGAAATCGGGCACGGGGGCAGCGTGTCTTTTCGCGCCGGCGCAAGTCGATTTAAATCGATTTGACCCGATTTAAATCGACTTGGGCCGGGACAGGGCGGAATTTCCCCGCCACACTCTTTTTCACATGGACTCAAGCTGGCTTCATCCGCGCGACGAACTCGTTGAAACGATGCGTCGCATTTATCGTTTCAAGATGACCACCACTTCCGGTGGCAATCTTTCCATCCGCGACGCCGACGGCAGCATCTGGATCACGCCCGCGCGCGTGGACAAGGGGCGCCTGCAACCGACGGACATCGTGTGCATCCGCGCAGACGGCACGCGCGAAGGGCTGCATCCGCCGTCGTCGGAGTTTCCGTTTCACCACGGGATTTACCGCAGCCGCCCCGACATCAAGGCAATCGTGCATGCGCATCCGGGCGCGCTGGTGGCGTTCAGCATCTGCCGCCGGATTCCGGACACGCGCGTGCAGATTCTCGCGCACACGGTCTGCGGCAAAGTCGCCTACGCCGCCTACGCGTGCCCCGGCAGCGAGGAACTCGGGCGCAACATCGCGGAGACATTCGCGGGCGGCGCCGATTGCGTGATGCTCGAAAACCACGGCGTCGTGATCGGCGGGCGCGATTTGAAGGATGCGTTTCAACGTTTCGAGACGCTCGAATACGTCGCGCAAACGCTCGCGAAGGCCGCGACGCTCGGCAAAACGAACACGCTCGCCGACGCGCAACTCGTCGAGCGCGCGCTGCCCGAACCGGCGACGCTCCCGGACGCCGAACCCACGAGCCGCGAAAAAGAACTGCGCGGCCAGATATGCGATTTTGTCCACCGCTCCTATGAGCAACGTCTTTTGACGAGCACGGTCGGCGCGTTCTCGGCGCGGCTCGCAGGCGGCGAATTTCTCATCACGCCGCGCCGCCGCGACCGTCTCGAACTCGCCCCGTCCGGCATGGTGCGCGCGACGAAGGACGCCTGCGAAGCCGGCAAACGCCCGAGCCGCACGGCGCTGTTGCACGCGCTCATCTATCAACAAAATCCCGGCGTCGGCGCGATCATCAACGCGCAACCCGCGCACGCCAGCGCCTTCTGCATGACCGACGCGGAACTGAGCACGCGCACGATTCCCGAGAGTTTTATCATGCTCAACGACGTGCCGCGCCTGAAGCACGCGTGCGTCGTCGCCGATGCCGCGCGCATCGCCGCGCACGTCTCGCTGGCGAAGCGCCCCGTGCTCCTCATCGAAAACGAAGGCGCGCTCGTCGTCGGCAAAAACGTGCTCGACGCGTTCGACCGGCTCGAAGTGCTTGAGGCGACCAGCGAGGCGCTTTTCCTGAGCCGCCCGCTCGGCCCGCTCGTCCCCATGCCCGCCGCGGCGATTGACGAACTCAAAAAAGTTTTCGGCGTCGAGTGACGCGCGGGAAAACCGGCCGGCACGCGGGCCGCACCCGGCGAATTAACCCGCGCACCGCGTCGCGCCTGCGCTCGCGTCCGCGCTCGTGCCTGCGTCCGGACTCGTGCCTGCGTCCGCACTCGTGCCTGCGTCTGCGCTCGTGCCTGCGGGTGTAATTGCGGAAGGTAGCTACGGCGAAGCCGTTGCCTATTGTAGCCCAAGGCTGGCGACAACGTCGCCTGCCTTGGGTAATCCGATAATAATCACACAACCCCAACGGGGTTGCC
>JAISGL010000104.1 GCA_031263125.1 Opitutaceae bacterium
CACTGGCAGCAGGAACGCAATGCCCGGAAACAAGGAATCAACTGGGGGTTCAGCCGCGCCGACGCCGACCGTAAACTAAGCCGCCATTATGTTACGTAATTAATATGTCAGTGTACTAGTGCGGGCGGCAGCCAGCGGGCGGTAGCGGCGGCAAGTGGGTAGCAGCCGGCGTGGAGCGGGGGGGCGGGCGGCGAGTGGTGGCGGTGGCGGCGCGGGCCGGGGGTTATTTCGCGCGGGCTTTCAGCTGGGCTTCGTAGAGGCTTTCGGGGGTTACGCGTTTGCCGGTGCTTTCCCACCAGCCTTGCGGGCGGGGGAAGGCGGGGCGGCCTTTTTGGCCGGTGAAACCAATGGCGAAATTCTGCGCGGTGGGCGGCTGCTGGCAGATGAGTTCGCCCCGGCAATTCCAGACGACGTAGTTGGCGCCTGCCCAGCCGTGTCCGCTGCCCATCCACTGGCGGTCCTGAATCGCGATTCCGGCGGTGACGTTGTCGTAGAGGCCGCCGGTCGACCAGCGGTGGTGCGGTTCGCTGGTGGCGTAGTCGTTGGTGGATTTGCAGCGGAGGAAGACGTTGGGGCCGGCGACGCGCGCGCCGACGACGAAGGCGTGGCGGGCTTTGTCGGATTCGCAGCGTTGGATGAGGCTGAGTTGCGCGCCGTTGATGTTGTAGGGATAACGGCGTCCGCCGGTGATGGTGCTGACGGGTTCGAGGGAGCGGCAGTCCTGGACGGTGATCCATTTGGCGGCGCCGTTGAGGAGGGCGGGGCCGTGGCAGTAGTGCGCGGTGGCGAGGTTGCGCGCCCAGGCGTTTTTGACGGTGTCGAAGCTGACGAGGTAGGTGGCGTGGTCTTCGTCGCCGGGGTAGGGCGCGCCTTTGTGGGTGGCGGTTTTGGAGGGGTCGTGGATGCTGTCGCTGGCGAGGTTTTCGACGCCGCAGTTTTCGATGCGCGCGGCGTCGGTGTAGCGTTGGAGCGAGCCGCCGCCCCAGCGTTTGTCGATGGCGCAGGCGAGCGGGGCGTCGAGCGTGACGCGGTTGCCGTCGATGGCGGTGATGACGCGGTCGAAGCGGAGGTCGAAGGGGGTCCATTGTTTGGTGCTTTTGGGGTCGGAGGCGCGCGGGGTGATGCGGTCCATGGCGATTTCGCGTATCCAGGCGGCGTTGCCGCGGCGGGTGAGGTAGACGGTCTGGCCGGCGGCGAAGGGGGTGGCGTCGGCGAGGGTGAGGGTGCGCGCGCCGACGGGCACGTAGGCGTCGGCGACTTCGATGGCGGGGCCGGTGGTGGTGATGCGGGCGTTTTTGCCGGCGGTGGCGGTGGCGGTTTTCCAGTCGTCGAGGGGTTGGGCGCGGTTTTCCGCGAAGCCGCCGATGCGGATGAGGGGTTGTTGTTTGCGGGCGGTGGCGATGATGAGGGTGCCTTTTTCGGAGGGGCCTTCGCCACGGAGGACAACGCCGGAGGCGTTGATGCGGAGGATGCCGGAGCAGTGGTAGACGCCGCGTTTGAGGAGGACGGCGCCGCGGAGTCCGCCGGGTTGCGGCAGGAGCGCGGATACGCGGTCGATGGCGGCCTGGATGCGCGCGGTGTCGTCGGCTTTTGGGCCGGATGCGGGCGGGAGGGGTTCGAGGGTTTCGCGCACGGGGGCGTCGGGGATGGGGACGCCTCCGCCTTGGTAGCCGCAGTGGGAGAAGTCGGGGATGGTGTCGCCGCGGTCGGTGTAGGGCGCGTAGGCGAGGGAGCCGTCGGGTTTCGGGGTGACGAGGATGGTTTTGGCGGAAAAGGCCGAAGGGCTGAAGAGCTGAAGGGCTGATAGGATGGCAACGGCGGCGGCGGTGGCGGTGGCGGGGGGGCGGAGGTTGGGCATGGTGGAAAAGGCTGAAAGGCTGAAAGGCGGAAGGGCTGAAGGGCTGATAGGAGAGCGTGATGAGCGGGGGTGGGAAAGGGTGCCGGTGCTTTAGGCGTTAAACAGGGACGGAGGGGAAAGGGCTGAAGGACTGAAAGGCTGAAGGGCTGAAAGGATGGCAACGGCGGCGGCGGTGACGGGGAGGCGGAGGTTGGGCATGGGGGGAAAGGGCTGAAGGGCTGAAAAGGCTGAAGGGCTGAAGGGCTGAAAACGGCGGCGGCGGTGACGGGAGGTGTTTTTTTTCAGCCTTTCAGCCATTCAGTCTTTCAGCCTTTTCCCCAGGATGGCGAGGTCGCGGGCGGTGTTGTCGACCACGGCGACGCGGGGGAGGTATCCCCAGGTTTCGAAGCCGTGTTTTTTTGCGAGGCGGAGGCTGGGTTCGTTGTGGCCGAAAATATTCGCGACGAGCGTGGTGATGCCGCAGGCGGGGGCGCGGGCGATGGCTTCGGAGAGGAGCCAGGCGCCGAGTCCGGCGCGGCGGTGTTTTTCGGCGATGTAGATGCTGACTTCGGCGGTGCCGGCGTAGGCGGGGCGTCCGTTGAAGAAGGTGTTGAGGCTGAGCCATGCGGCGATGGCGGTGGCGGGCGGGGCGGCGTTTGGGTTTTCGGCAACCCAGATGGGGCGGGTTTGCGGGTTGTGCGCATGAAACCAAGGGCGGCGGCTTTCGATGGTGACAGGGGTGGTGTCGGCGGTGGCGAGGCGGGCGGGGATGGTGCTGTTGTAGATATCGACGATGGCGGGGAGGTCGGCTTCGGTGGCGTCGCGCAGGATGAGGAGCGGGAGGATGGAGGGTGGAAGGATGGGGGGCGGCGGGGGCATATGATATAAAGTTCTGAAAGCCTGAAGGGGGCGCGCCGGGGCGCGCAGATTAAGTTGAGAGTTTAAGTTTAAGGGGGCGTGTTATCGCGCCGGTGTTTTTTTGGATTTTGGTTATTGGGATTTGGGATTTCCCGCCGCGGGCGGGAATGTGATCGAGGGCACTTCCGATGCGGTGGGCGCGGGAGGCGCCGCGGGGGCGATCTTCACCGGGGCGGCGGGGGTGTTGTCCGCGGCGGGCGCGCTGGCGGGGCGCGGCGTGAAGGTGATGTGGCCAAGGAGTTCGGTGAGGCGTTTGCGCAGCATTTCCTCTTCCTCGGCGGCGGTTTTGTTGTAGGTGCTGAACTCAAAGATGCGTTCGGAGAGTTCCACGCTGAGCACGTAGATGTTGTCGTTGTTGACGAAGATGAGGTTGCCGCGCTTGGCGACGTGTTGCGGCCTGGGCGGGAAAACAAAAACGCGTTCGGCGAACACGGAGCCGTTGGGCAGGAGGAGTTGCGCGAAAAAGGCGCCGCCCTGGGTGCCGTTGATGAAGCGGGCGTTGGGTTCGGCGCTGGCGCCGGGGACGCTGCGCGCGAAGTCGGCCTGGATGAAGTTTTGGAAAAACCAGACGAGAAATTCCTTGCGGCTTCCGCGTTTGGTTTCCTCGGCGCGGAGGTTGTCGTTCATGGGGAAGCAGCCGATGCTGGCGTGTTCGCCAAAGGCGTCCTGGAAGGTGACGACGTTTGCGTTGTCGGTGATCTGGCCGCCGAGTTCGGGGATGACGGGGATGGTGATGCGGAACGCGCCTGTGGGGGAAATGTAGTGGTCGCCTTCGACCGCGCCGATGATGTTGTCCGCTTCCTCCTCGTCGTCGTAGACCTCGGGTTCGCCGGCGAGCATGTTTGGCGAGGGGGCGAAGACGGCGGGCAGTGATTGCGCGTGGAGCGCCGGGGCGGCGCCGAGGGCAAATGTGGCGAGCAGGGCAATGAGCGCGGCGTGGAATTTTTCCGGATGGGATGCCATGTGTGTGGATGTGCGACCGTGAGCGGCGTGTGATTGTTTCAGGAAAGTAAAGATGGTTAGTGTAGGAAATGCGGGATTGGTTTCAAGCGCGAGTCTGCGGAGGGGCGCGGAATCCGCATCCGCACAACGCACCCGCATCCGCACCCGCATCCACACAACGCACTCACACCCACACACCCGCACTCGCACAACACACCCGCGCACACACCCGCGCGCACGCACTCGCACAACACCCGCACCCGCGCACCCGCGCACAAAGTGCTTGCTGCCGCGCGCGCGCGCACATTGGCTGTTGGGTGCCCAGCATGGCCCACTCAGATCCAATCAAGGAAAACGCTCCGCTTCCCGCGTTTCTGCAAACGCTCAATTTGCGCAAGGCGCTCATTTTGCTCATCCTCGCGCTTGTCGTCATCACGACGGTCGCCGTCACGGCGTTCCTGCCCAGGTGGTATCGCTCCACCGCCGCCATCCGCGTCTTGAAAATCGGCAGCGCCAACGCCGTCTTCCAGGCGCAAAGCAACGACTACTACGACCCCTACTTCGTGCAGGACCAGCTGCGCACCATCAAGTCGCCCAAAATCATCCACCCCGTCATCGAACGCCTCAAACTCCACGAAAAAATCCCCGCCGCGCTCGGCATCGCCAGCCCGCTCTCCATCGGCGACACCTACGATTACCTCACGAGGAAAAATCTCATCACGGTCGAATCGCCCAAAACATCCTCCATCATTGAAATCACCGTCGACGCGCGCGACCGCGCCCTCGCCGCCGCCATCGCCAACGAAATCGTCACCGTCTACACCGACGACCGCATCCACCTCGCCACCGCCGCGCAAAAAGCCGACCTCGCCGAACTCCACAACCAGCTCGACGCGCAGGCCGCCGTCGTCACCACCCAGCGCGACACCGTCGAAAAACTCCGCGCCGAACTCAGCATCTCCGGCATCGACCTCACCAATCCGCGCAACAACGACATGGAAGTCGAACGCCTCCGCCAGATGCAGGCCACGCTCGTCGCGCTCAACATCGACGCCAACAGCCTCAAAACCCGTTACGAAAGTTTCCGCGACATCCCCCCCGAAAAACGCCTCACGCTCGTCAACGCCCAACTCATCGAGGACCCCGGCATCCAGCGCCTGCAACAAGTCTACCTCGAAGCCGGGCAAAACGTCACCAAACTCTCCGCCCGCCTCGGCGAGGCGCACCCCGAGATGATCGTCGCCCGCGACAACCACGAAAAAATCAAAACCCAACTCGACGCCCAGCTCACCGGCTACGAATACACCCTCAAAAGCAAAGCCGGCGAAGCCGCGGCCCGCGTCACCGAACTCAAAAAACAACTCGACGAAGCCAAGTCCGCCCAAATCGAAAACGCCGCCAAACGCATGCGCCCCTTCGAGGAAGCCGTGCAAAAACTCGACGAAGCCACGCGCCTCTACACCACCTTCAAACTCACGCTCCGCCAGCGCGAAATCGACTACAACCAACCCAAGCGCCCCGTCGAAATCCTCAGCCACGCCGAACCCAAGACCGAACCCGCGCGCCCGGTCTGGGCCGTCAACATCACCCTCGCGACCCTCTTCGGCCTCGTGCTCGGCATCGGCGCCGCGCTCCTCATCGACATGCTCGACGCGAGCTTCCGCAGCGTGGCCGACGTCGAACGCCGCCTCCAGCGACCCGTGCTCGGAGTCATCCCCGCCTCGCTCGCCGCGCGCAGACCCGCCGAGGAACCGCTCGACCCCGCCGAGGACGAACCCTTCCGCGTCCTCCAGACCAACATCACGCTCGCCCTCCGCAACAAACCCAAGACCGGCGCGCACACGCTCGTGATGCTCTCCGCCGGCCCCGGCGAAGGCAAATCCACCACGCTCCTCCGCCTTGCCCGCGCGATGGGCGCCGCCGGCGAACGCGTGCTCCTCATCGACGCCGACCTCCGCCGCCCCGCGCAGCACCACCTCCTCAACGTCGCCAAAACCCCCGGCCTCGCCGACCTCCTGCAAAGCAAAGTCACGCTCGACCAATGCCGCAGCCGCAACATCGCGCCCGGCCTCGATTTCATACCGGGCGGCGGCAACAGCGGCTTCACGCTCAGCCTCTTTTACGCCGACCGCCTCAAGGAAATCCTCGCCAGCCTGCGCGCGCAGTACGACCGCATCGTGTTCGACGCCCCGCCGATCATCGGCGTGAGTGACGCCGCCGTGATCACGAGCCTCATGGACAGCGCGCTCCTGCTCATCCAGTATCGCCGCAACCCGCTCAGCATGGTGCTCCGCGCGCAGCAAACCATCACCGCCCTCGACAGGGAAATCCTCGGAGTCGTGCTGAACCGCGTCCCGAAAAACGCGGGTTCCGATTACGCCTACTACGGCAAAAACTACGCCCACTACGGCTTGAAGCGAGGCCGCGAAAAAACCGCCGCCGGGAAAACCGCCGCCGAGAAGATCGCCGCTGAGAAAATCGTGTTTGTGGAAAAGAAGTAGATCCCATAACGCGTGATAATTCGCATACGTTCTTTTGAATATATCAGTTGGTAATATTCCTTGCTTTTTAACGATAGCGCCGGGGCAAGCCGGAGGCTTGCCAGAGATAAGCCGGTGGTTGAGGTCGCAACGCGACCGACACCACCGGAACCCAACATAAAAAGCACAGCATCCCGGAGGGATGCCAGAAACCCATAATACGCG
>JAISGL010000158.1 GCA_031263125.1 Opitutaceae bacterium
GCACCGCATCCCGGAGGGATGCCAGAGACGTGTGATATGGGTTTCTGGCATCCCTCCGGGATGCTGAATTTTTATCGCATGGGTTCCGGTGGTGTCGGTCGCGTTGCGACCTCAACCACTGGCTAAGTTCTGGCAAGCCTCCGGCTTGCCCCGGCGGTCTCGGCGAGACCGCCCTACCTAAAACCGACCTTCGCGTAACATCAGTTAATAACTGATGTTACGCGAAGGTGGAACAGGCTGGTTTTCCGAGGAACCCCTCGACTTGCTGCACGTCCTTGTCGCCGCGGCCAGAGAGGTTAATGAGGATGAGTTTGTCTTTCGGCAGGGCTTTCGCGCGCTTGATGCCGTGGGCGAGGGCGTGGGAACTTTCGAGGGCGGGGATGATGCCTTCGAGGCGCGAGAGGAGTTGGAAGGCTTCGAGCACTTCGTCGTCGGTGGCATAGGTGAAGTCGATGCGGCCGCGTTCGTGGTAGAAGGCGTGCTCGGGGCCGACGGCGGCGTAGTCGAGGCCGGCGCTCACGGAGTGGGTGAGTTCGATTTGTCCGTCCGGGTCCTGGAGAAGATATGTTTTGCAGCCTTGGAGGACGCCGAGTTTGCCGCCGGCAAAGCGCGCGGCGTGCTCGCCGCGTTTGATGCCGCGTCCGCCGGCTTCGACTCCGGTGAGGCGCACGTCAGGGTCTTCGAGAAAATCGAAGAAGATGCCGATGGCGTTGGAGCCGCCGCCGACGCAGGCGATGATTTCGTCGGGGAGGCGGTTTTCGCGGGCGAGGATTTGTTCGCGCGCCTCCTGCCCGATGACGCGGTGAAAATCGCGGACCATCATCGGATAGGGGTGCGAGCCGTACGCGGTGCCGAGGATGTAGTGCGTGGCGCGGACGTTGGTGACCCAGTCGCGCATGGCTTCGTTGATCGCCTCCTTGAGCGTTTTTTGCCCGGCTTCGACGGCGCGGACTTCGGCGCCCATGAGGCGCATGCGAAAGACGTTGAGCGCCTGGCGTTGCATGTCGTGCGCGCCCATGTAGACGACGCATTCGAGTCCGAACTTGGCGCAGGCGGCGGCGGTGGCGACGCCGTGCTGGCCGGCGCCGGTTTCGGCGATGATGCGGCGTTTGCCCATGCGGCGGGCGAGGAGGGCCTGGGCAAGGGCGTTGTTGATTTTGTGCGCGCCGGTGTGGAGCAGGTCTTCGCGCTTGAGATAGATTTTCGCGCCGCCGCAGTGTTCGGTGAGGCGTCCGGCGTGGTAGAGCGCGGTGGGGCGTCCGGCGAATTCCTTGAGGTGGTGGCGCAGTTCGGCGAGGAACGCGGGGTCGCGGCGCGCGGTTTCGTAGGCGTCGGCAAGTTCCTTGAGCGCGGTCATGAGCGTCTCGGCGACATAGATGCCGCCAAATTGGCCGAAGTGTCCGGCGGTGTCGGGCTGGGAAAAACGGTTCACGTAAATGAAGGTTAAGATTTAAGGTTAAGTTTAAGGTTAAGATTAAGATTATGTTTAATATTAAGGTTAAGGTTAAGATCAGGACGCGGGATGCGAGGGGCTGTGGCGGGCGCGGTTATTTTTCTGCGATGGAGTTTTTCACATTGGCGATGTTGTCGCGAAGGTCTTTGCCGTCGGTGATCTCGGAGTAGATCGTGTAGATGGTGGCCATGTTGAGCGCGGGGCTGTTTTCTTCGCGGAGGCGTTTGAAGAGTTCGGGAATCCAGTCCTCGCCGTTTTGCCCGATGGCGTCGAGTACGACGAGCATGGCGAGGTAGGTGTAGGCGTCGGTTTCGGGCTTGGGCGTGGCGGCGGTGCGCGAGCCGATCCAGGTGTCGAGGTTGATGCGCGCGGCGTGGCCGGCGAGGTCCGCCGGACGGGGGCTGTGCGTTTGGAGGAGTTGTTCGAAGTCGAGGGTGGGGTTGTGCGAGCGCATGACGGTGAGCGGAATCGCGTTGGTCATGCCGTCGATGAGCCAGAGGGGGAAACGGGATTTGTCGACGGCGCTGACAATGGCGGGGCGGGCGATTTCGTAGAGTTTGCCGCAATAGGCGTTGTAGATGGCTTCGTCGAGTTTCCAGCGCATGTCGCGCAGCCTGCCGTTGAAGAGGCGCATTTTTTCGTCGGTCGCGTCCGGGGCTATTTGCATGAGCAGGATTGGCAGGACGCGGACCCTGGCGCCGCCGGCGCGCTCGGCGGTGATGTAGTTGGAGATGCTGACGGAGTCGGTCTGCGGGACGTAATCGACGCCGTTGGGGGTGACGCCGAGCGCGTGGGCGGCCTTTATGTCGGCGAAATAAAAAATGCGGATTTCGCCGATCACCTCGGCGACGGCGGTTTCGCACATGGCGCGGAATTGTGCGAAGGCCGCGTCCATGGCTTCGGTTGGTTTTTCCAGCGCGAGTGTCCGCGCGATGAAGGACAGGTCGTGTTTTTTCCAACGGGCGAGCTGGGCGTCGAAACTGGCGTCGTCGAGGAGGCGGAGGGGGAACCGGTAGCCTTGGAGAATTTCGCTGGCGAAGGTCTGCTCGCCGGGCGGGTGGTTGAGTTTGATGGCGTTGGAGATTTTGGTTTTGTAGGCGTCGAATGGATTGGCGGGCGCGGATGCGTCCGGCGCAGATGCGGCGGGTGTGGCGGCGGGCGAGGATGCGGATGCGGCGGCGTGTGCGGGTGTCGCGGCGGGTGTGGGCGCGGATGCGGATGTGGGCGCGAGTGCGACAGCGGGCGTCGCGGCGGTGTCGTCGCACCGGGCTTCGGGCTGGAGAGGCGCGAGCGGCAGCGTGAGCAGCAGCAGGAGCGTCAGCACGAGGAGCGGCGTCGGAAAAAAGTGCGGGATAGTGCGTGTGTTTGTGTGCATGCGTTGCGCGCGAAAGGTGCAATGCAAACGGATATGGGCGCGGGGCGCAAGAGGCGGGGTGAGCGGGATGGGCGGGTTTCAGGGTCTTAGCCCGTGAGCGTGCAAGTTGCTGACAGTCAGCAAAAGTGCTTTTTTGCTAGACAAAAGCGTCCATTTCATTTCCCTGAAGCTGGGAAAATGAACCTGCACACATTGCCA
>JAISGL010000183.1 GCA_031263125.1 Opitutaceae bacterium
ACGCCGAGGTGAAAACTTTCGTTCGGCGCGTGCAGGTTGTCCTCCGGCAAAAAGAGGCCGAGCATCACCGAGTCGAGTCCGATCACACGCTTGATGTCCGCGATGATCGGCACGCTGCCGCCTTCGCGCAAATACAGCGGCGGCTTGCCAAAAACTTCCTTCACCGCGGCGTCCGTCGCGCGAAACGCGCGCGCGAGCACAGGCGGCTGGTCCTTCGGCGTGTTGCCGCGATCCGGCGGCACGACGACATAGGCTTGCGCGTCGTGCCGGTCGACAAGCTCGAACGTCACATCCCTTGGCATGCGCTCTTTGATTGCGTTGTAAACCAGTTCGCGGATTTTCACCGGGTCCTGGTTCGACACGAGACGGCAACTGATCTTCGCGAACGCCTTGCTTGGAATCACCGTCTTGGTGCCCTCGCCCTGGTATCCGCCGCCGATGCCGTTGAACTCAAGCGTCGGCGCGCAACGCGTCGCCTCGAACGGCGAGTAACCCCTGGCCGGATGAAACGCCTGTATCCCGAGGAACCGGCGGTATTGCTCCTCGCTCTGGCCGAATTTCGCCAGCTCCTCGCGCTCCCAATCCTCAACCGGCAGCACGTCGTCGTAGAAACCGGGCACGTTCACGCGCCCGTCCGGCGAGTGCAGCGACGCGCACACCTCGGCGACGGCCTGTATCGGATTTCTCAATACGCCGCCGTGCAGCCCCGAGTGCAGGTCCATCTTCGCGCCCGTCACGATGAGGTCGAACAACATCAGGCCGCGCAATCCGCACGTCACCACGAGCTGGTCGGGACGCGGGCTGCCCGTGTCGGACAAAATCACGCAGTCGGCCTTGCCCAGCCTCGCCTTGTATTGCTCAAGAAACGGCGGAAAACCAGGGCTGCCCATCTCCTCCTCGCCCTCGATGACAAACGTGATTTGCAGCGGCATATCCGGCTCGCGCTCGAGCAGTTTCGCAATCGCCGCGATGTGCACGAGCAGCGGCCCCTTGTTGTCCGCCGCGCCGCGTCCGTACATGCGACCGTCGCGAATCTCGGGTTCAAACGCCGGGCTTTTCCACAAATCGAGCGGGTCCGCCGGCTGCACGTCGTAGTGTCCGTAGATGATCACATGCGGCCATTTCCCGTCGCCGCCGCGATGCGCGTGGATGATCGGATGCACGCCGCCCGGAATTGAAACAACATCGACCGCGAAGCCGGATGTTTTTAACAAGCTGACAACAAGATCGCGGGCCGCGGCCATGCCGGCCTTGGCGGATGAATCAGTGGAAATGCTGGCGCAACGGATGAACTCTTTGAGCGTTTCAACAGGATTGAACATGGAGCACACCGTGGCGAAAAAAAGTGAAGTGCGCTAGCGGAAACGCACCGGGCACGAAACGCACCGGGAGGGCACGAAATGCACCGGAGGGACACGAAATGCATCGGGGGGCACGAAAGAAACGCACCGGGCACGCGACTGGATTTTCAAAAAACGCGCCATCGCACTGGGAACGCCGGCATCTTTGCCCGCGATGCGTTTTCGAAATGTCGAAAGACACCAGGCGGGCGCGCGGCATTTCGCGGGCAAAGATGCCCGCGCTCCCAGGAACGGAAAGGCATTCGTGATGCTCCCAGGAACGGAAAGGCATTCGTGGTGCTCCCAGGAACGAAGAGGCATTCGTGGTGCTTTCGCTCAATCGCGGGGTCCGGGTTTGTTTGATGGCGGGAACTTCATGTGCGCCCCCGCGACGCACTCCCGCGGCGGCTATCCGCGTCGCTTCATCTCGTTTTGATACACCTTTCCCAACCAGTCGCGGTTCGCGATGAGCCAATCGCTCAGACGCGTCGGCGCGTTTGGCGGCGAATCTGTCGCGAGCAATCCTGCCATCAATCCTCGAATCTCCTCGCGCGTGATCACCACGTCGCCCTTCAGCGCGCCAAACAACCGTCCCATCGCGAAACCCACCGATGGCGAAATCGAAACCAGCCGCCGCTCGCGGCCAATCGCTTTTCCAATCGCGCGCACCAGTTCGCGGTATTCGTACGACTCCGGCCCTTTTGCGTCCACGGTCACATCCGGCCCGTCGGGTCGCGCGCCGTGTCCGACAGCCAGCGCCGCGAGATCGTCCACGTGGATCGGCTCGATACGGTATTTGCCGTCGCCGAAAATTCCAAACACCGGAAACCGCCGCAGCATCCACGCGATGTTGTTGAGCAAAATCGCATTGTCGCCGAACAGCACCGCCGGTCGCAAAATCGAATGGGACACGCCGCCGCCCAACCCGCGCAGATACTCCTCGATCTGCCCTTTGCCACGAAAATACGGCAGCTCCGACTGCGCATCGGGATTCGTGATGCTCACGTGTACGATGCGCCTCACGCCCGCGCGTTTTGCCGCGTCGAACAACGCAAATGTGTTTTGCACTGCCTGTCCGTGCGTGAAGCGGCTGCAATCAAACCGCACCCAATACGTATTGTACAAGACCTCCGCGCCTTCGAGGGCGCGCGCCAGACTGTCGGGAGCGTCGAAGCGCAACGGATGCGCGAGCACGCGTCCGGCAAACGGATCGCGTCCGGC
>JAISGL010000210.1 GCA_031263125.1 Opitutaceae bacterium
GATTGTCCGGAGGCACAAACGATTCTGGTGGGAGTTGAGGCAAGCGATGCGAATGAGCCGCGAAGCGGTTCAATGTAAATAACCGTGGGTGAGGAGCAACGCGACGCAACCCACGGTAACAGAATATAACACTCACGTCCCTGAAAGGGGCGAACCGGCTGGCATGCAGGGACTGTTCAGTCAGTTCGCCCCTTTCAGGGACGTGGTTGATGCTGGCAAATCCGTGGGTTCCGGCGCGATGCGCCTTCACCCACGGTTATTCATGTTGAGTCCCTTCGGGACTCTCCTGCTTCGTTCTCCTGCATCGCTCTCCCGCATCGTTTGCCACGACTCCCACCACATTCGTTCGCACCCCTTGCTTTCGCGGCGGTTACTTTCCCATCGCCGTGAACTTCGGCGTGAGGTATTCGGCGCAGCTGTCGAGCGAGGCGAGTTGCATGTAGTCGGCTTCGGGCACCTCGATGCCGTGGCGTTTGCGGAGTTCCATCACGATGTCCAGGAAGTCCATCGAATCGAGCTGGAGCTGGTCGCGCAGGCGCACGCCGGGCTTGAGGTTGGTGAGATCTTCGTCGGGCGCGATGTCCGAGATGATGTCGATCACGAGCTTTTTGCAGTCGTCTTTGGTCATGCTGTGTTTGCGGTTTTGTGTGTGGAAAATACGGAGATGTGCAGGTCAGGCAACGTAGCGTTTCACGATGAGCGTGGAATTGATGCCCAACATACCGAACGAATTGTTCAGGATAGCGTCAACCCGTTTTGCCTTCGCCGGCGTATTTAACACGAGGCCGGGGAGCGCGCACTTCGGGTCGAGGTTGTCCACGTTGATCGTGGGATGCACGACCAGGTCGTCGAAACTGGGGAGGTTGCCCGCGAGTTCGAGCGCGCCCGCCGCGCCCATCGCGTGGCCGATGAAGCTCTTCGTGTTGTTGATGTGCGTGTCGGGGCAGTCCTGAAAAACCGCGCGCAGGCCGTCCGCCTCCTGGATGTCGCCGAGCGGCGTGGCGGTGGCGTGCGTGTTGACGATGTGGATGTCGCGCGGCTGCAAACCGGCGCGGCGGATCGAGGTGGCGACGCATTGCGCCTGGCGTTCGGGGTTCGGCAAAACGTAATCCGACGCGTCGGAGTTCACGTGGTAGCCGGCAATCTCGCCGTAAATTTTCGCGCCGCGCCGGAGGGCGTCGTCGAGGCGTTCGAGCGTGTAGAGCGCGCCGCCTTCGGAGATGACGATGCCGTTGCGGGCGAGGTCGAAGGGGCGCGACGCTTTTTTGGGGTCGGGATGCGACGCGAGGGCGTTCTGGCTTTTGAACGCGGCGAAGATGCCAAACGTGTGGATGCTTTCGCTCACGCCGCCGCAGATCGCGAGATCGACTTCGCCGAGGCGGAGCATTTGCGCGGCGTGGATGAGGCCGAGGTTGCCGGCGGCGCACGCCGCGCCGATCGTGTAGGCGGGGCCGGAGATGCCGAGGTTGAGCGAGGTCTCGCCGGCGGGGTTGTTGGCGACGGTGCGGGGGTTGTGGTAGTGCGACCAGAAGCGCGTGTCGTAGTTGTATTGGGAGAGATTGTGGATTTCGTTTTCCGTCTCGACGTTGCCGTGCTCGGTGCAGCCGATGTAGATGCCGGTGCGGTCCTTCACAACCGCCCCGTCGGCGATGCCCGCGTCGGCGAGCGCCTCGCGCGCGCAGTAAATCGAGATCGAGCCGGCGCGGGTGCCGACGCGCACTTCCTTTTTCCTCTGGTATTTGAGCGGATCGTAATGGCAGACGCCCGCGATGAGCCGCCCCATGTGACGCACCTCGAGCGGCTCGATCCCGGCGACTCCCGCCAGAAGATTGGCGCGAAACGCGGCAAGCGAATTGCCGTTGGGTGCCGTGAGACCGATGCCGGTGATGACGATTCGAGAAAGATTCATGCCGAGGTGTTTGCGAAGAGTGCGAATGAGTGTGCGGATTGACGGAAAAAAACAGAACGAAAATAGCTAGCCAACCGGCGGCGACAATCAATACAAGTTTCTCCCTCACATGAATGTTTTAATTGTAGGAGGCGCAGGTTATATCGGCAGCCACTGTGTGCGTCAGGTGGCGGCCGCGGGTCATCGGCCCGTGGTGATTGACAATCTCGTGTTCGGCCACCGCGCGGCGGTCGCGCCCGGAGTGCCGTTTTACGACGTGAACCTCGGCGACGAGGCCGCGGTCGGCAAAATCCTCGCGGACGAAAAAATCGACATCGTCATGCACTTCGCGGCCTACGCCTACGTGGGCGAATCCGTGCACGATCCGTTGAAATATTATTTTAACAACGTCGTCGCCACGCTCGGCCTCCTCCGCGCCATGCTCGCGAAAGGCGTGAAAAAATTCGTCTTCTCCTCGACTTGCGCGACCTACGGCATTCCCGAAAAAATGCCTCTCGTCGAAACCATGCCGCAGGCCCCGATCAACCCCTACGGCCAGACCAAGCTCGACGTCGAAAACGCCCTCAAGGCGCTCGCGCTCGCGCACGGCCTGGGCTTCGCGGCGTTCCGCTATTTCAACGCCGCCGGCGCCGCCGGGGACGGCTCCATCGGCGAGGACCACGCTCCCGAGACGCACCTCATCCCGCTCGCCATCGACGCCGCGACCGGCAGAGGCCCCGCGCTCCAGGTTTTCGGCGACGATTATCCGACGCCCGACGGCACCTGCCTGCGCGACTACGTGCATGTGGACGACCTGAGCCGCGCGCACATCGCCGTCTTCCCGAAACTCGAAAAACCCGGCGCCGCGCTCTTCTACAATCTCGGCACCGGCACGCCCACCTCGGTGCGCGAAGTGTTGCAAGCCGTCGAAAAAGTGACGGGCAAAAAAGTCCCCTGCGCCGGGGCGCCGCGCCGCGCCGGCGACCCGCCCGCGCTCTACGCCGACTCCTCGAAGGCAAAAACCGAACTCGGTTGGAAGGTGAAATACAACGACATCGAGTCCATCGTCGCCACCGCCTGGAAATGGCACTCGGCGCACCCGGACGGTTTCTGAAAGCAAACCGGAATCACTGGCTGTTACTTCCGGTTGCGTCCGCGCCAAATTGGCATTTCATCCGCCACCGTGATCAAGAACATCATCTTCGACTTCGGCAACGTCTTCATCCTTTGGGACCCGCGCCGCATCTTCAAAAACATAGTCCCAGCCGGGCAACTGGACGCCTTCATGCGGGACATATGGCGCGACGAATGGAACGAAAACCTCGACCGGGGCGCCACCCTCGCCGAAAACGCGCGCCACCTGTGCGCACACTATCCGGAGCACGCCCGCTACATCGCGTATTATCACGAGCACTGGCGTGAATCGCTCGGCGACGTGGACGCGGGAAGCGTGGCCCTGCTCGCCGACCTGAAACGCGCCGGCCTCCGCGCCTATGGTCTGAGCAACTGGTCGGCGGAGACATTTCCCATCGCCCGCGCCGAGCATCCCTTTTTTGACATGCTCGACGGCATCGTGATCTCGGGCGAGGTGGGCGTCTGCAAACCCGACCCCGCGATTTACAACATCCTGCTGGAGCGCCACCGCCTTCTTCCCGGCGAGTGTTTTTTCATCGACGACCGGCAGGACAACGTCGACGCCGCGCTCAAGCTGGGCATCGCCGCGGTCCGTTTCCAGTCCGCCGCCCAAGTGCGCGCGACGCTGGAAGCCATGAAAATCCTGTAGATCAACGAATGCACTTGTGTCATATAATCAGATGACAAAATGGCCTGGGGCCGGAGGTGGAACGGAAACAGGAACGGAAACGCGGTCAAAGCCTGTGAACAAAAAAGAATGCAGGTGGCAAGCGGCGTGTCTCTTCTTGCGAAAGCAGAGAATTTTTCTAAAAAAATTTCCAAAAAAACAATCTTGTCGCAATCACGACGCGGCTTGTAGCATCAGGCGTTTCTTTTTTCACCAGTTCGTTTTCACATCCGCACCAATCAATAATCACACCAACAATATAATCCATTCCGCGTAGGTTCAGCCGCTGTCTAGATCGAAACCTGAGAAATTTCGCAAATAAGACGGTCTCCGCTGAGATGCGCCCCAAGTCGGGGCGCATTGAAAGCGTTCGTCTTATGGGCCTTCTCAGGTGCCCCGATCTAGGACGCAAGTAAATGCGTCCCTTTTTTGTGCCCTGATTTTTTGGAAACTGGAAAGGGCCGGCAACCAAAGCCGCGCCAATCGCCAATCCGCATTTCCATCGTCCAAAAACTCATGAACAAAAAAATTCTCACCCTCGCCGCGACAATCCTCCTGCCGCTGTTTCAAACTGTCGCCGGCGCCAGCGCCGGCGCCAATGTCACCGCCGTGGCCGCGGGGAACGG
>JAISGL010000227.1 GCA_031263125.1 Opitutaceae bacterium
GCGAGCGCGGTCAGATGCAATACGCTCATTCCGGTGAACACCGGCACGTAGCCATAGTGCTGGACGGCCCGGCCCGTCAGCAGCGTCGCGACAATGCCGCCCAGCGAACCCCCGATGGCCGAGATCGAGACCACCGTTGCCACCGCATTTCGCGGAAAGGATTCGGAGAGCAGCGCGAGCTGGTTCGCCATCCAGCACGTCTGGCAGGCGAACATCACGGCGATGATCGCCACCGCGATCCAGGTCGTTTCCGTGCGGACGGCGACATTGGCCAGCGGCATCAGGATGGCCGCTGTCGATAATAACATGAAGCGGGCGCGGAGCGGGGCGATGCCGCGCCGCACCAGCCAGTCGGAAAACGCGCCGCCGCCCGGACCACCGATGTCCCCGGCCAAAAACGGCAGCCAGCCGATCAGCCCCAGCAACGCCAGGGAAAATCCGCGCGAGTTTGCAAAATAATCCGGCAGCCAGAAATTAAAGAAATACGCATAGGGATCGGTCAGAAAACGCGCGAAAAAAAACGCGATGCAAATGGGATGAGTGAGAAGTTTTCGCAGAGGAATTTTTCCGTCGCCGCTCCCGGATGCCCCGCCGCGATTGGCGAGGATGTAGGTGCGTTCGGACTCGGAAATGCGCGGGTGCCGCTCGGGACTCTCGTAGGTTTTCCACCACGCCACCAGCAGCACAAAACTCACGGCCCCCGGCAGGATGAACGCGAGGCGCCAGTTGAAATACAGCGTGATAAAGGCGACGGCGGGCGCCGCCAGAATCGCGCCCCAGACATAACCATTGTTGAACAGCGCGACACACAGGCCGCGCTCCCGGTTGGGAACCCATTCGCTCAACGCCTTGATGCCGCCGGGCGAATTGAAGCTCTCCCCAAGCCCCAGAAGAAAACGAAAAAACAGGAGGCCCATCCAGCCTGTCGCCGCGGCATGCGCCATCGAACACAACGACCAGAAGCCGAGCGCGACGGCCAGGCAGATTTTCACTCCGAACCGGTCCAATATTCGCCCCGCAAAAAGATAACCGGTGGTGTAGGCCACCAAAAACGAAGTGACCACGTAGGAGTATTCCACCGATGTGAACGCCAGTTTTTCCTTGAGGATCGGACCCAGCACCGAAAGGGTCTGGCGGTCAAAATTGCTGGCGACCGAAAAGAAAAAAAGAATTCCGACAATCAGCCAGCGACGGCGACCGGCAAAAAAACGGCGCATGGAATTTGGAAATTTCATGAAAGTTTATGAGAAAGGGATTCGATGAGAGTGGAAGCAGGGTGGGGGAGTGACAGCCATGATGACCTCCGCCGCGTGATGTTTGCGAAAAATCCTTAACGGCCCGCCGGGAGCGGGCAAGGGCATGGCGTGTAATAATGCCGACAATGATATAAAATTTCAGACATCGCCCCGGCGTCCTCGCGGCCTGCCTCGGGGAATGGCAGGCTGAAATTGTATTTTAGCATTGCTGGAAACGCAGTTGTGCATCCTTTTTTATGGTAACAATTCAACCATTTTAAACGTCACGAACCTAACCAACTTCCATTATGGCCACGAAAAAAAACATCGCTATTGCGCCCCTTACGTTCGACCTGCCGTTGTCGTTGATTGAGAAAATCACGGCCCGGCAGAAGAAATTCGGCATCCGTTCCGCCAGCGAGGTGGTGCGCGAGGCAGTCGCGCACTTCGACATCGAGCGCTGCGCTTCCACCGGCGAACCGCACAGGCAGATTTCCGTCCGCCTGCCCGCCGGCATGAAGTCCAGGCTCGTGAAGGCCGCAAAGAGGAAAAAAATCAGCATCGGCGGACTCCTGCGCATCGCGATTGACGCCTACGAGGCAAAGTCGCCGCCCGGAAAAAAATCCCGTTCATCAGGTCCGAATTCTTTTTTGCGATAGGATGAACAGGAGTTGCAGGATATAGAAAAATACACGCCCCCTTCCTAAAATCGCTTTTTAATAACTGATGTTACGCGACAGCGCCTGGGAGCGCGGGCATCTTTGCCCGCGATGGATTTCGGCGTGCCTGTTGTCACAAACGCTTTTTGAGCGGAAAAAAATCACGCACGATTTTTGCCGGCGATGCAATCAAGGGCGTTCCCGCGTCATGACTTTCGAGAAACAACCTCAACCTGTTTGCGTCGATGCCGCACATGTGATTGTCCGACGAAAGCAAAAGCGTGCAATCCGCAAGCGCGGCCTCGGCAACAATGAGCGAATCGTTGCGCTCATCAGGCGGAAGCAATCCGTTCGATAGAATACCATCCGCGATGCGTTCAATGATCCCGTGTCCAACCGGCATAAAGTTTATCGGCTTGAAGCCCCATGTCCTGAGACTGTCCATCGCCTTGCCCGCCATCCGTCTCTCACCCGTTTCTCCGCGATCCTCGGACAAGGAAAGCAATTCCTGCAACACAGTCGGCAAAACCCACACGTCAACCCCGCCGGCAATGCGACGCCGCATTAAATCAAGGGCGTCATGGATGGTTTCCCCTGGCCGGGCCAGATCAATGAGCACGTTGGTATCAACGGCGACGCGCCTTGGGGTTTGTCGTGACATTGGGGGCTGCGTAAATGCGTGCCATCGCCCTGTCCAAAAGCTGCTGCCTTTCACTATCCGTGAACTTGTTCATTTGCGGGCGGTGTTTTTGCACAATGAGCGTGCCAATGCTAGGCTCACCCTCATAAGCATCCCCTGCGAATGGCTTTGTTTTTGCAGATTTCATGGCCGCAAAAAAACTCTGCTCTCCGACCCCGTCAACCTGCAAAAAAGCACCATGCCATATTGACCCAAAATGACCCTGTTTGACGCTCAAATTGCCGCCACGCCTCATCCTCCGGCACCAGCTTGGCAAAAAATCCCTCCACGATCCCATGAGTGGCCTGACAATCCCAATGGCCAAATGTCAAACCACTCGCAGGCTCGCAGACCAAAAAAGACACTGGCGCGAAGCGCCGCTG
>JAISGL010000250.1 GCA_031263125.1 Opitutaceae bacterium
TTATCTCTGGCAAGCCTCCGGCTTGCCCCGGCGCTACCGCTAAAAAGCAAGGAATATTACCAACTGATATATTCAAAAGAACGTATGCGAATTATCACGCGTTATGGGATACTAGTACACCGACACTCAAACAACATATCATAGTACAGAAGAGATATGAAGGAATCAACTGGGGCTTCAGTCCAGCCGCGCCGACGCCGACCGTAAGCTAAGCCGCCATTATGTTACGTAATTAATACGTCGGTGTACTAGGATTGAACCGTCGAACCGCGAGTGATTTATGGCAATGTTATAGGCAACCCCGTTGGGGTTGTGTGATTATTATCGGATTTTCCAAGGCAGGCGACGTTGTCGCCAGCCTTGGGCTGCAATAGGCAACGGCTTCGCCGTAGCTACCTTTCGCAATTACACCCTTCCGGACCTTTTGCTTCAATCTTCCTCCAATCCACGTTATCCAATCCACGTCCTCCAATCCGCGTCCTCCAGTCCGCGTCACCCAATCCCCGCGTCACTCCCATCGGAACAAATTCCACCCCCGTTTCACCGTTTCACCCATGCGAAAAAATCATGTCGCATTGAAACGATTGGGTGCTTTTCTGTTTTGAAATCCATCAACCGCCATGAAACTGCGTCCGCTCACAGGAGCCATCACCGCCCTCGTCACGCCCTTCAAGAACGAAGCCGTCGCCTACGACGACTTGCGCAAACTGGTCGAGTTTCAAATCAAATCGGGCATCAACGGACTCGTCCCCGTCGGCACCACGGGCGAATCCCCCACCCTGCTCCACGACGAACACCTCGACGTCATCCGCGCCGTCGTCGTCGCCGCGCGCGGACGCGTCCCCGTCATCGCCGGCACCGGCTCCAACTCCACGCACGAAGCCATCGAATACACGCGCCTCGCCGGCGACGCCGGCGCGGACGCCTTCCTCCTCGTCACCCCCTATTACAACAAACCTGGCCAGGAAGGCCTCTACCGCCACTTCGCCGCCATCGCCGAAGTCACCGACAAACCCATCATCCTCTACTCCATCCCCAGCCGTTGCGGCATCGAAATCGGCGTGTCCACCGTCGAACGCCTCCGCGCCAGATATCCGCACGTCCGCCACATCAAGGAAGCCGGCGGCTCCGTCGACCGCGTCGACCAGCTCAAGCAGGCGCTGGGCAAGGACATCACCGTGCTCAGCGGTGACGACAGCCTCACGCTCCCTTTCATGGCGGTCGGCGCCGAAGGCGTCATCAGCGTCGCCTCGAACCTGATCCCGCGCGAAGTGACAAAACTCGCCGCCCTCGCGCTCGACAACAACTACGCCGCCGCGACCAAGCTCCACCGCAAACTCTACCCGCTCTTCAAGGCGCTCTTCATCGAGCCGAATCCCGTGCCGGTGAAAACCGCCCTCGCCCGCGCCGGCATCATCAGTTCCGCCACCGTCCGCCCGCCGCTCTGCGAAATGTCCCCCGCCAACGAAAAAACCCTGGCCGACGTCCTAGCCGCGCTCGGGAAAAAACCCTGAAACCCTAAAAACCTGAAACAAACCTTCAGCCCTTCAGTCCTTCAGCCCTTCAGCCCTTTATTCAAAATGCCACTGCAAATCTGCCTCTTTGGCGCGAAAGGCCGCATGGGCCACGCCATCACCGACGCCGCCCGGCAAGCCGGCCACACAATCTCAGCCGCCGTTGATATCGGCGACGACCTTGCTGCGGGCGTGAAAACCGCCGGCGTGCTCATCGACTTCAGCTCGCACAAAATCACCGGCGACATCATCCGCCTCGCCGCCGCGAACAACAAACCGCTCGTCATCGGCACCACCGGCCACCCCGACGCCGAAAAGAAAACGCTCCTCGCCGAAGCCGCCAAAATCCCCTGCGTCTGGTCGGGCAACTACTCCATCGGCGTGAACCTCCTCTTCGCGCTCACCCGCCGCGCCACCGCCGTGCTCGGCGCCGGCTGCGACATCGAAGTGATCGAGATGCACCACCGCTTCAAAAAAGACGCCCCCAGCGGCACCGCCGCGCGCCTCCTCGAAATCATCCTCGAAGAACGCAAACTCACCGCCGCCGCCCTCCGCCACGGACGCCAGGGAATCACCGGCGAACGCACACCCGACGAAATCGGCGTCCACTCCCTGCGCGGCGGCGACGTCGTCGGAGACCACACCGTCATCTTTGCCTCGCCCGGCGAACGCCTCGAACTCACCCACAAAGCCTCCGACCGCGCCATCTTCGCCCGCGGCGCCATCCGCGCCGCCGAATGGATCACCACCCAAAACCCCGGCGTTTACGACATGCAACGCGTTTTGGGCCTCACCTAAAAAAATGCGGCATACGGATTTCGGAATGCGGATTTCGGAATGAACCCAACAACCCTCCGCGCGCCAGCCCGCTCATCCCGCACTCCACATCCCGCACTTCGCCCCCCCGCCAGTCTGCCCATCTCGCACTCCGCACTCCGCACTCCACACTCCGCACTCCACACTCCACACTCCACCTTCCGCACTCCACCTTCCGTACTCCACATTCCGAATTCAGCATTCCGCATTCCGCATTCCACATTCTCATGATCACCTCCATCCAAGGCACGCTGACCGAAGCCACGCCGCTCCACGCCACGATAGAAATCAACGGCCTCGGCTACGGCGTGAACATCCCCCTCACCACCGCCGAAAAACTCCCCGCCACCGGCTCGCAGGCAAAACTGCACACCATCGTCATCCATCGCGAAGACTCGCAAACCATGTATGGCTTCTCGAGCACAGCCGAACGCGACTTCTTCCAACTCATGATCGACCACGTCAGCGGCATCGGCCCCAAAAGCGCGCTCACGATCATGAGCAAACTCTCGCTCTCCTCGCTGGAATCGGCGATCCGCATGAGTGACATCGCCACGCTCTCGAAATGCCCCGGCATCGGCAAAAAAACCGCCGAACGCCTCGTCATCGAACTCCGCGGCAAACTCGGCGCGACCGGGACGCCCGACATCACCGCGGGCACATCCGCCGACGGCAAATCCCCCGCCCCCGCCGGCGACACGCGCATCCGCGATGCGGTACTCGCCCTGGTCGCGCTCGGCTACAAACCCGCCGACGTCGACGCATCCGTCCGCCGCGCCAGCCTCGCGCTCGGCCCCAAGGCGACGACAGAACAACTCGTCAAAAAAGCACTGGGATAACCGATGTTACACAGCGCGATCCACGCCAAGCCATGGTTGTTATATAACTGATGTTACGCAGCCAAAGAGATTCAAAAGGTGCCGCTGTATTCTTTCGCCATCAACCAAACCCGAACCTCGCGATTGGCGAGGGCAACGCGAAGTCTGTTCCTGGGAGCGCGGGCATCTCTGCCCGCGAAACGCCATGCGCCCGCTTGGTGTATCTCGAAAATGCATCGCGGGCAAAGATGCCCGCGCTCCCAGGGGCGCTCCCAAGGGCGCTACCGCATAACATCAGTTACCAATGTGGTCTCCCACGCGGGCGCGGCCTGACACAAGGTCAGGCCCTACGAAATCAGCCGTCCGCGTAACATCAGTGAGTAATTCGCGACCTGACGCAGGGTCAGGCTGCATGCCGCGCAGGCTGCGTGCCGCGTAACATCAGAATATAACAATCTTGACCCCCGACGCATAATGCAGGTGCCTGATGCGGCGCGGCCATGTCTGTGTCGCGCTTTCATTTTTCATAACCTCCCATGTTTTTCATCAAATATCACGCGCTCGGCAACGATTACATTGTTTTGAATCCCGAGGATTATCCGGGTTGGAAGGACGCGCCGTCGCCGGTGCAGATACGCACGGTGTGCCATCGCAACTTCGGCGTGGGTTCGGATGGGATTTTGTGGGGGCCGCTGCCGTCGAAGACGAGTCAGTTTGGTTTGCGCATTTTTAATCCCGACGGTTCCGAGGCCGAGAAATCGGGCAACGGCCTGCGCATTTTTTCGCGTTATCTTTATGACCGGAAGCTGGCTCCTTCGGATGGTCGTGAGTTCACGATTGAGACGCCGGGCGGGCAGGTGACTTCGGCGGTCAAGGATGCGGGGCGCATGATCACCGTGGCGATGGGAAGCGTGAGTTTTCGCAGCGATCGCGTGCCGGTGCGGCTGGAGGAAATCGGCGGTTCCGCGCGCGAGGTGATCAACGAAAAACTGCGCGGCGTGGCCGGTCGCGATTTTCTGTTTTGCGCCGCGACGATCGGCAATCCGCATTGCGTGCTGCCGCTCGCCGGGGCGGAGGTGACGCCGGAGTTTGCGAAACACTACGGTCCGCACATCGAGGTGCATCCGGCGTTTCCGAAAAAAACGAACGTGCAATTTTTGCATGTGATCGACCGCTCCAACATACGCATCGAGATATGGGAGCGCGGCGCGGGTTACACGCTGGCATCGGGCAGCAGCTCGAGCGCGGCGGCGGCGGTTGCGCACAGGCTCGGCCTCGTGGAGCGTCATGTCACCGTGCATATGCCCGGCGGGGAGATCGGCATCGAGATCGGCGGGAACTACGAAATCCAGATGACGGGGCCGGTGACGCGCGTGGCCGAGGGAAAAATGGATGCGGAGATGTTTGGCGTGAAGTTACCGTAGGCGTCGCGCGAAAGGCGCACGCGGCGAAAGCGATGCCAGAATGAGTCAAATCACCTCATGGCGGCAATGGTCCCTGGGGGAAATTCCGGGGGGAAATTCCGGGGGGAAATCAGATCGCGTTTCGTGCGCGGGGAGTTGCGTGCGGAACCAGGTGCGTTGTTTTTTCACGAGGGCGCGGGTGTTTCGCGTGATTTCGGCGGCGAGGTTTTCGGGCGCGAGTTTTCCGTCGAGCATGGCGAGGGTTTCGCGGTAGCCGATGGCGCCGGAGCCGCTGGCGTTTTTCTCGAAGCCGAGCGCGCGCAGGCGGCGGACTTCGTCAACGAGGCCGGCGGCAAGCATGGCGTCGGTGCGCCGGGCAATGCGGGCGTTGAGTTCCTCGCGCGCGCGGTCGAGGACGGTGAGGCGGATTTGCCAGCCGGCGAAGGCTCCGGGGCGGCGCGCAAAATCGCCGGCGAGTCCGGCGAGCGTGCGTCCGGAGGCGCGGCAGCGTTCGAGGGCGCGGGTGACGCGGCGCGGGTTTGCGGTGTCGAGCGCGCCGAGGCCGGCGGGGTTGAGCGCGCGGAGTCGCGCGACGAGCGCGGGGAGACCTTCGGCGGCGAGTTGCGCGGCGATTTCGGCGCGGAGCGCGGGCGGCACGGCCACGTCGTCAACGACGGGCGCGAAAAACGCTTTCAGATAAAATCCACTGCCGCCGGTGACGAGGATGCGTCTGCCGCGCGCGGCGATGTCGTCCACGGCGGTGCGCGCGAGGGCGATGTAACGCGAGATGTCCATTTGTTCATCGCAGGGGCACACGTCGATGAGGTGGTGCGGGACGCGGGCGAGTTCGGCGGGCGCGGGCTTGGCGGCGCCGATGTCCATGCCGCGATAGAAGAGGAGCGAGTCGCACGAGACGATCTCGGCGCCGTTGGCTTCGGCCCAGCGGAGCGCAAGCTCGGTTTTGCCGGCGGCGGTCGGGCCGGTGAGCACGTGCAGGATTTTTTCACTGGGCAGCGTCATGCGATTCGCCAACATGCAAACCATGACACGCCTCCACGCCAAGTCCGCGCTCGCGTTAATCGCGGCGATTTTGTCCACGCTCACTTTCACCGCCGGTTGCAAAAAAAAGCCCGATGCGGTGACGATCAAGGCAAAGGTTGTCGCGAGCGATGACTTCATGCACGGGCTTGACAAATGGGTCGTCGAGCAAATGCCCGGCGGCACGGTGACGGCGGAAAACGGCGTGATGACGATCACCGACGCGGAGGGTTGCGCGGTCTGGCTGAAGCAGAAGCTGACCGCGCCGGTGGCGATTTCGTACGAGGTGACGATGCGTTCCGAGGCGCGCGTGTCGGACATGAATTGTTTCTGGATGGCGACCGATCCGAAAAACCCGAAGGACCTGTTTTATGCGGATCATAAGCGCACGGGGAAATTCGCCACGTATGATGGGTTGAATTTATATTACACCGGCTACGGCGGGAACGCGAACACGACGACGCGGTTTCGCCGTTACGACGGCACGGGGAACCGCCCGCTGCTGCCCGAGCACGATCTGGCGGACGCGCCCAATTTGCTGAAGCCCGACCACACGTACAAAATCACGCTGACCGCGCAGGACGGCGAGGCGCGGTTTGTTTGTGACGGGAAAATACTTTTTTCGTACAAGGACCCGAAGCCGCTCACGGAGGGCTGGTTTGGTTTCCGTACGGTGCAGTCGAGGATGGTGATCAAAAATTTCCGCGTCACGACGACGGAGGTTATTGAACATCCGCAGGAGAAATGATCATCCGCAGGAGAAATGAGCGCGGCGCAGGAGAAATGAGCGCGGCGCATATCCTCCCGGCATCCTCCCGACATCCCTCCGAAATCCCCCCGACATCCTCCTGACATTCCTGTTGTCATCCAACACCGATTCCTGACTCTACTCATGCACGCCATGCACGCCATGCACAACATGCACGCCATGCACGACACCGCATCGCCGCCACAATGACAGTCTCCGCAGCCACCACCATCAACACCGCGACCGCAGCCACCGCCACCGCAGCCACCGCCGCCACCGCAGCCACCGCAGCCGCCGCCGCCACGACGACCGCCGAAATCTCCACGCAGGCGCTCGTCAAAACCTACGGCCAGCGCAACGTCGTCAACGGCATCGACATCAACGCGCGCGCCGGCGAGATCGTCGGCCTCCTCGGCCCCAACGGCGCCGGCAAGACCACCACCTTCTACATGATCGTCGGCCTCGTGCCCGCCACCTCCGGACGCGTCTTTCTCAACGGCCACGACGCCACCCCGCTCCGCATGCACGAACGCGCGCGCCTCGGCCTCGGCTACCTCCCGCAGGAAGCGTCGACCTTCCGCAAACTCACCGTCGAGCAAAACATCCTCGCCATCGTCGAGCTGCTCCCCATCCCCCGCTCGGAACGCGCCGCCCGCGTCCAGAAACACCTCGCGGAACTCCACCTCACCCACGTCGCCAGACAAAAAGCCTACACACTCTCCGGCGGTGAACGCCGCCGCCTCGAAATCGCCCGCGCCCTCGTCACCGAACCCAGGTTCCTCCTCATGGACGAACCCTTCGCCGCCATCGACCCCATCTCCGTCGCCGAAGTGCAGCGCATCGTCCTCGCCCTCAACTCGCGCGGCATCGGCGTCATCATCACCGACCACAGCGTCCGCGAAACGCTCCGCGTCGTCGACCGCGCCTACCTCATCCACCAAGGCAAAGTCCTCACCTCCGGCACCAGCGCCCACCTCATCAACGATCCGCAAGCCCGCGAATTCTACCTCGGCAAAGACTTCAACATGTAACCAAATCTGCAACCAAACCCAACCGCAACCGCTCCCCCCCGCCACACACCGCCACATCCCGTCACACACCGCCATGAGCAAAGCCAACGCAATCAACGGCATCACCGTCGCGCACTTTTTCGAGACCTACGGAGCCAAACTCAAAATGGAACTCGTCACCGGAAAAACCGGCCTGCAACGGGTCATCCGCGAAGGCAGCATCAACCGCCCCTCGCTCGCCCTCACCGGCTTCTTCAAATATTTCGCCAACAAACGCATTCAAGTCCTCGGCGCCGCCGAGATCACCTTCCTCAAAACCCTCCCCTCCGAACGCCAGGTTGAAATCTTCCGCGGCATGATCGAACGCCAGATACCCTGCATCGTTTTCACCCGCAGCTTTCATCCGACCCCCGAACTCCTCGCCGTGGCCAGTGAATGCGGCCTCCCCCTCTTCCGCACGCCCTCCATCACGATGAAGTTCATCAACCAGGCGACCCACTTCATCGACAACGAATTCCACACCCCCATCACCGAGCACGCCACCACGGTCGACATCCGCGGCATCGGCGTCATGATCCGCGGCGGCTCCGGCGTCGGCAAAAGCGAATGCGCCCTCGCCCTCATCGAACGCGGCCACTCCCTCGTCTCGGACGACTACACCGTCCTGCGCCTCCTCGACGAACGCGAACTCACCGCCTCCAGCCGCGAACTCAATTTCGGCTACCTCGAATGCCGCGGCATCGGCATCATCAACATCGTCGAAATGTTCGGCGTCCGCGCCGTGCGCCCCGAAAAACGCATCGACCTCGTCGTCTCCATGTATGAATGGACCCCCGACGCCGTTGAAGAACGCACCGGCCTCGCCAACAACTATTACGAAATCCTCAATCAAAAAATCCCGCACATCACCCTCTACGTGCGCCCCGGACGCGACATGGCCCGCCTCATCGAAGTGGCGGCCCTCACCCAGGCGCTCAAGCGCGTCGGCATCCACTCCGCCGAAGAATTCAACAACCGCCTCGTCGCCCACATGGACGACCCCCGGAAAAAACTCGACTCCCCCTTCCAAATAAAAGTCCGCCCCCCCGACCCCTCCGACCTCCCCTCCAGCATCAACACCGAACGGTGAATCAAAATTACTAATTACTAATTACCAATTACTAATTATGAATCACAACCGAAGACCCAAAACCGAACCAACCCGTCAACGCCCCACATATATTTATAATTAATAATTTATAATTAGTAATTAGTCATTAGTAATTAGTCATTTTTTCCCATGATCCGCCACGACCAACGCAAACCCGACCAACTCCGTCCCATCACGCTCATTCCCGACATCGCGCCACACGCCACCGGCTCCGTCCTGATCGGCTTCGGCAACACCCGAGTCATTTGTGCCGCGACCATCGAACCCAACGTCCCCACCTGGATGAAACAGCAAGGCGTGAAAGGCGGCTGGCTCACCGCCGAGTATTCGATGCTCCCCTACTCCACCCTCGACCGCAAACCCCGCGACATCGCCAAAGGCAGAATCGACGGCCGCACCGTTGAAATCCAACGCCTCATCGGCCGCTCTCTCCGCGCCATCATCGACCTCCAGAAACTCGGCCAGAACACCCTCTGGATCGACTGCGACGTCCTCCAGGCCGACGGCGGCACCCGCACCGCCTCGATCACCGGCGCCTATCTCGCCGCCCGCCTCGCCGTGCAAAAACTCATCGACAGGAAAAAACTCGCCGAAAATCCCCTCGCCGATTCCGTCGCCGCCGTGAGCGTCGGCATCCACGAAGGCCACGAACTCCTCGACCTCTGCTACATCGAGGACAAAGACGCCGAAGTCGATTTCAACATAGTGATGACCGGCAGAGGCCAGTTCGTCGAAGTGCAAGGCACGGGCGAAGAAGCCACCTTCAGCAACGACCAACTCCAAAGCCTCCTCCTCCTCGCCCAAAAAGGCCTGAAA
>JAISGL010000332.1 GCA_031263125.1 Opitutaceae bacterium
TCGACGAGGAGCTGCCGCGAGTCGCCTTCCGACGTGCAACTGAACAAATCAAAATGTTCGCTTGAGAGTTTAATCCATTTTTGGGCGGCGTGAGCCGTCGCGCCGGCGCAGACAAGGAAACCAAGGAAGCATGAAAACAAAACGAGGGCGAGGCGGCGGAAGAAGCGGCGGAGGTGATTTTGCATACTTTGCATACGCGCGGATAAATGCCATGAGGCGATGGCGGCGGCAATACAATAAGTGCGCGGAGGTGCGGGCGGGTTGCCTGCTTTGTTTGTCGCATGCTGCCGGGGGGGGGGGGCGTTTTTTCCCGGACCGGGCGAGGCTTCGCCTCGTCAGCAGGCTTGGCAGCCTGCGCTACGTGCAAAATTCTGCCGGCTGCGTAACCTCAGTTAAAAATAGGAATGTTATTTTCGAGCGTATCCTTTGAACAAAAGATAACAAAGGAATCAAAGGGAGGGTTCTGAATTTGGGAGCGGATGCGGTTTCGTTTCGGTGTGGCCGATCTCACGGGAGTTTTTGGGCCACGTGGTTTGTGGCGCGTCACTTTCTCCGCGATGCGCGCATCGCGAACAATGCGGCGAGGAGGGCGAGGACGGGCGGCATGGGCGCGCCACCACCACCACCGCCGCCACCACCACTGTTATTATTAGTGTTATTGTTGTTGTTTCCACCAGTGCCGGTGGCGGTGAAGTTGGCGGTGAGGGTGACGTTGTTGGCGGGCATTGTGAAGGTGATGGTTGCGGCGAGCGGGTTGGACAGCGTCACGCCGACGGCGGTCCAGCCGGCGAAGGTGTGACCGGAATTTGGTATGGCGGTGGCGGTGACGGTCGCGCCCACGGTATGCGGACCGGCGGTTGTGTTGATAGAACCACCACCGGTGGAAATAATCGAGAGGCCGTAGGAACTGCTGCCAGTGGGGAGGAGCGTGAAAATGCCGGTGAGTTCGTAGGGTCCGTCGTCGTCGAAGGCATGGAGGACGAAGGTGCCGCCGACCGCACTGGTAAAGTTCAACGACCATACGGCGTCGAGGAAAACGAGTGTGGCGTTGTCGCCGAACGCTTCATATTCGTAAGGGCTGTTGATGGCGCCTTGCGCATCGGTGGCAGTGAGTTGATTGCCAGCGGCAACTGTGTAGGTGTGTATCTCGACCGGGTTCGTAAAGGTGAACATAAGCGCGTTGCCAACGGCCAGCGTGGCGGGCGCACGGCCGGCGGCGGCGGTGGCGCGCTGGGTGACAATGACTGTGCGTGTGATGTTGCCACCGCTGACAACAATGCCGGCGGTGCGCGGCGCGCCGGTGGTGTTTGCACTGTTGGTGCGGACAGTGATTGCGGCGGCGCCATCGCCGGCGGTTGTCAACGGCGAGAGCCATGTGGCGCCGGCGGGCTGGGTTTGCGCGGTCCATGCGATGTTGCTTGTGACATTGAACGCAGCGGTGGCGCCGCCAGCTTGTCCGAGGGCGAGAATGGTTTTGCTGAGTTCGAGCACGGGCGTGCCCGTTGGTGGAACCACCGTCCATTTTGCATAAAGCATGTGGCTCATAGCGCCGGTGGCGACGGTGGATGCGGAGGTGATTTGCGCGCCGCTTACGTTGCCGTTGCCGGCGCCGACGGTCCACCAGCCGCCAAAGACATAACCGTCGCGCGCGGGTTCGGGCAACGCGCCATAGGTCGAGCCGGGCGCGATGGATTTGCTCGTTATGCCGAGGATGCCGTCTGGCGCGTTTATATTAAACGTCACTGTGACAACCGCCGCCCAGCGCGCGTAAAGGGTCGCGGCGGTTGTCTTGTCCCAATCGCGGGCGGAGGACATGGACGCCGTGTAGTATTGTGTGCCGCCGGTGCCGGCGCTGGTGTCATAGTATCCAAGGAACATATGACCCGCTCGCGTAGGCGCGGTGGCGACGGGCATTGGCAGGCCGGCGGTCGCGGTGACGCTTGCGGTGCCGCCGGTGCCACCGTTTTTATCAAGTGTAATTGTATAAGTCTCCGGGGCGATGACGGTGATGGCCGCGCTCGCGGTTTTGCCGCCACTGTCGGTTGTGACGGTGATGGTCGCGATGCCGGTGCCGACAGCGGTAACAAGACCGTCGGCGGAAACCATTGCCACGGAATCATCACTGCTGGACCATGTGACGGTTGTAATGGTCGCGTTGCAGGGATCGACTGTCGCGATCAGCGCCTCCTTTCCTCCGACAGTCAGAGTGACCTCGGATGTGTTTAATGAAACGCCGGTGACAGCCACATTATCGCTGCCGGTCGGGGTCGCGGAAAACAAAAATTGATAGCCGTCAATAATAGCGGTGTTTCCATATGCCTTTACCTCGACATAATAAGTGCCGGTGGCGAGCGCGGAGCGGGTGATTTTTGACCACAAATGCGCGTCGGTGTAATCATCATTGCCATCCAAAATTGCGGTCGTGCTGTTTGGCCCGTATAATGTAATCACCGTGTCGCCACCGTTGTATCCCGGCAATTCCTGCGTCTGGAGGACAATGTCGCTGGTTTGTGTGAGCGTGAATTTTATCCAATCCGTGTCGCCGCCTTGGTGAATGCTGTGGTTTTGCGCCTGCCCGCTGGAAATGGTTTTGGCGGTGGCGGCGGTGTTATCCGCTTCGTATGAGTCGCCGGTCACGGAGTTGGAAATATCCAGCAAAATCTGATAGCCGGGAATGACGGTATTTTCGTAGCCGGTGACTTTTATATAATATGTTCCGGCGGCCAGCGATGCGCAATCAATTCGCGACCAGTAACCTGAACGGGATTCATCATCGTCGTTGGATGCAACCAGTGTCGAGGAACTGTTCGGGCCGTATAAATAAATCACCGTGTCGCCGCCGATGTATCCGGCGCGGGCGGCAGTTCTGATTGTGACGTCACTTGGCCGTTCCAGCGTGAATTTCATCCAGTCAACATCCCCCGCCTGATGCAAACTGCGATTTTGTGCCTCGCCGTTGGAAATGGTTTTGGCGGTCGCGGCCGAATTGTCCGCTTCGTAGTCATCGGCGCTGGTGCCGGCGCCAGCGGAACCGAGTTTTATTTCAACGCCCCAGCGGTTGCCAACGGAGGAACTGTTGCTGGGACGCAGGGTCAGCGAGGCGGAGCCAATCTGCCCGTTATAATTTGCCGAGATATCGAACGTATAGGAATTGGTGTTGAAACTGGCATGCAGGCCCAGAATGCCTTTGTTGTTTGTGGTGAACGGCCCGAATGTCGTGCCGCTGTCACTGTTTGTTATTGTGACGCTCGCGCCGGACACCGGATTGCCGGATGCATTAACAACTCGCATGGACCAAAGTTCATGATTGGTCTGGCTGCCTACTTCCTCAAGAATGCTATACGCCACTTGTCCAAAGGGGTTTTCGAAGGTATGACCACTCGCGGCGATGCCCGCTTCCATATTATACCATAAATTATCATATCCATCCCATCCCATGTTCAGGTGAACCCACAGGCTGCCGCTCCCATTTCTAAAACCATACCCGTCGGCAATGACAGCATGTCCTCCAGCGCTTCCCAAAATGCCCAGCACGCAGGGGGAGCCGTAATCAAGGCTCGCCAGAACAGCGTTATTCCATTGCGTGCGCGACGGAGAAACGATTGATTTTGCATGACCATAATTAAATTTTTCAGTAAAGGCATTCGCCAATTTCACGATATTGGAACTCGAACTATTCTCGCCCCAAACCATCTCGACAGCGACGCCGACATCAATAACCAGTTGTCCGATTGCCTGTTTTACCGCCAAACTCGGGGAATTGCCCGGAATATACGGCATGTTTGCCCAGTTATAATAACGACCGCCGGCGCGGGCGTTGAATTTGATCCCGTCAATGGAGCATTCTTCCGAAAACTCGGCCACGTAATCCTGGGGCCATTGGAAAAACCGCATGACTTGCGCGCCGGCGGTCGCCACGCAACCGGCGGGATAGCCCTGACTGCTATGTCCGGCGTATGAGTAATAATAGTTGTTATAAATGCCGCCGCTTTGGCCCCATTGTGTTTGCACCAAGGGCGCGCGACGGACGTCTTCGATGGAACTGACACCGGCGGCGGCTTGTATGATCCCGCCCGACAAGGATGCCGGCGCGGTTGCTGCGAGCAAATCGGCCCATTCCGCCTCCGGGGAGCCGGCGGCAGGCGCAGTTGCGGTGCTGCCCGCCGCAGTCATCGTCGCCGGTGCCGCTGATGGCGTGGCAGCGGCGGCGCGGCGGCTTTCGATATCCTGTTTTAACAACGCGTAGAGCGGATTGCGCTCATCGGCGATGAAACTGGCAATGCTGTCGGATGAAAACACCACGACGGGGCGGATGGTCGTGTCCGCCGAGGTGATTACAAAACCGCCGCCCTCCATGCTGACGATGTGGCACAGCGTCGTGCCGCCGGTGTCGGCGGCAACGGAGATGACATCGCGGACGTTTTGCCCGATGGCTGTTTCGCCAAGCGGGCCGGCGGTCCGCGCACGCCAGTTGCGAACCGCGGTCTTGGCCTGCTCCGCCGTCACCGGCGCGGCGTGAAGACTTGGTGTGAGCGCGCACAAAAAAACAGTGGCGAGCAGCGCGAATTTTGCGCGGATGGTGTTGCGTGATGCGGATGTGTTCATGGTGAAATAATAATGTATTTGGAACGCGTGAAATCCGGACGCAAAAAAGAGACGCATCTACTTGCGTCCAGTATCGGGCACCTGAGAAGGCCCACCAGAAAAACGCTTTCAATGCGCCCCGATTGGTGCGTGCATTGAGCGCGGTTTTCTGGTGGCCAAAAGTCGGGCGAAATTTCTCAGGTTTCGATACTGACAGCAGCCGAAGTTACGCGAAATGGATTATATTATCGGTGTGATGGCGATGGTGCGTCGACGCGAGGCGGGCGCAGGGAGGCGGTGGTTGGTTTGTGTGATTGGAGGAAATGCCGGTGGCACGGGCACGAGGCACGGGCGCAATCGGCATGTAAATACGTCAGGCAAACTACGAGCTGGCGCGCGGCAAGCCAAGTTTTTTTTGAAACAATGAACAACACTGGCTTGACTCTGCGCCGCTCCTCACCGGCAATCCTGCCACGAGCACGCTTTTTCAAAAACCTCTTCCAAGCCGTGAAACGAAATTAATGGCGCCGACAGTGTTATGAAAAAACCTCCGAAACCTCCTATTATGAAAAACTCATACCACCGCATTCGCATCACCGCCTTGCTCCTCGCGATTCTCTTCGTCGGCGTCGGCGCCGCCCATGCCGCTCCGCTCACCAATGCCGACATCATCAAGATGGCTCAGGCCGGCCTCAGTGAAAACATTATCATCACCGCCGTCGAAAACGCCGCCGACAACAAATTCGACGCCAGCGCCGACGCCCTTGTGGCCCTCACCCAGGCCAAGGTTTCCGAACCCGTCATCGCCGCCCTCATCAAACGCGTCGCCACACCCGCCGCCGCCCCTGCCGCCGCACCCGTCGTCACTCCCGCCGCCGTGCCCGCCGAACCCGCGCGTCTGCCGCCACCCGCCGCCAGTGGTGGCGGTCACTCCGTCAACGTCCGCACACCCGCCGGCTCCTTTTCCAGCAGCAGCGGCGCCGGCGGTGGCAACTCGGTCAACGTCCGTGCGCCCTTTGTTTCCGTCGGGGTCGGCAGTGGCGGTGGCGCCGGCGCCACCGGCTCGCTCGTTGTCGCTTACGACGCCGCGTTTGCGGACGACGCCATCCGCAATCTCATTCACACCGCGGCCCAAGGACGCGGCTGGGACATCGTCTCCGACGCCCCCGGATTTGTCGGCCTCAACTACAAAGGCAGCGCCGCCTCGGTCGCATACGGCGCTGGCACCGTCGTCATCACCAACCAAGGCGGCCACGCCAAGTCCGCCGGCTGGACGCGCTCTCTTCGCGCCGTCATTCAAAAAGAATTAAAAAAGCTCGCCGATGTCGCTGCCGCTCTCGCTCCCGCTCCCGAAAAATAATTTCCATCGCATCCAAAACGCCGGCGCTGATGGGGAAAATACCAATTTCCTGTTTATCAATAACTGATGTTACGCAGACGGCAGAATTTTGCAGCGCGCCGCGCAACATCAGCCAATAATCGCAATTTGTAAACGGCTGCATGCGCCACCCGCGACGTGCGCCACGCCTGATGTTTTCCAAAGGCGCAATCGCGGGCAAAGATGCCCGCGCTCCCAGGGGGGGAACTCCGCTTCGTTGACCGCATCGTTGATTGCAATCGCGGTTTTCCGGGCGACTCAACCCTGCGCCGGGACACAAAATCACGCCCGTAATCACGCCGCCCCTCCCCTCTTCCGACTGTCAGCCTCCGCAAAGATTCGCCTCGCCGCCGCGCAACTCCAGACTTCGCGGCAACATGACGAAATCCACCCTGCCTTTCCTTCGCACCGCCACGCTCGCTGCCACGCTCACCGCTACGCTCGCCGCCCTGCTCACCGCCCTGTTCGCCACCGCGCTCGCCACCACGCTCGCCACCACGCTCGCCGCGCAACCCATCCAGCCAACGGACCGGTTCCCCAACTTGCGCGACAACATCGAACGCCCCCTCCGCTACACGCCCGACGGTCAGGACTTCGTCATCGAAAACGGCGGCGAATTTTTCAACCGCCCCCTCTACGGCGGCAACACCGCCTTCCGCGTCGACGCGGGCGACATGCCCGAGTTCGCCCTCTACCTCCCCGGACGCGGCGGCAACCTCCGCCTCGGCATCCGCACCGACGGCGGCCTCGCAAAATGGCTCCACGAAACCGCGCGCATCACCGCGCGCTACCGCCCCGGCGAAATGCTTTACGAAATCCGCGATCCGCTCCTCGGCGAGCACGCCGTGCTCCGCGTCCACGCCATCGCGCTCCACCAAACCGAGGGCCTCATCGTGCGCGTCGACGCCGAAAATCTCGCGCCATCACCCGCCCTCGAACTCCTTGCCGCCTACGGCGGAGCCAACGGCAAACGCGGCAAACGCGACGGCGACATCGGCACCGAGTCCGTCCCCATCAGCGAGTATTTTCAATTGCAACCCGACGCCTGCCGCGACAACCGCTTCACCATCGACCCTGCCAACGCCCGCTTCACGCTGCGCTCCGCCGCCGCCAAGGCCACGCTCGCCGGTCAGTTCCCCGCCACCGCCACCTTTCTTGCCCTCGCGGATGCCTCCGCATGGCGTGACGCAGGCTTCCGGCCCGCATCCGGTTCCGCCACGCTCATCCTGACCTCCGCCACGCCCGTCTTGATCTCCGCCACGCCCCTCGTCGCAAACACCCCGCTTCATTTTTGCATACAATGTATCAAGATTTCGGATACACAAACGGATGAGCTTGCGGACTACAAGGCCGTGACCGCGCCCCGCGCGAATTTGGAAACGCGCGCCACGGCGGACCCGGCGGCCGGCGCCACGTTTGCCGCCGCCGACCTCCCGCAAATCTTCGCCGCCTCCGCGCAACACTTCGCCGCCCTGCGCAACCAAATCACCGTCGACACGCCCGACGCCTTCATCAACGCCTCCGTCGCCGCGCTCAACGTCGGCGCCGACGCCGTTTGGGACGAACCGCAAGGCGCGGTCATGCACGGCGCCATCGCGTGGCGCTCGCGACTCCTCGGCTGGCGCGGCCCCTACGCGATGGACGCCCTCGGCTGGCACGCCCGCGCGCGCCGCCACCTCGCCTACTGGGCCACGCGCCAAAACACCTCCCCCATTCCCGAAAAACTCCCGCCGCCCGACGAAAACACAAACCTCTCCCGCAGCGCAAAAGCCCTCCACTCCAACGGCGACATGGCGAACTCCCATTACGACATGAACACCGTCTACATCGACGCGCTCATCCGCCACATCCTCTGGACGGGCGACCTCGATTTCGCGCGCGAACTCTGGCCCGTCATCGAACGCCACCTCGCGTGGGAACGCCGCCTCTTCCGCCGCGAATTCGGCCCCGACAAACTCCCGCTCTACGAAGCCTACGCGCAAATATGGGCGAGCGACGACCTGCAATACCACGGCGGCGGCGTCACCTACGCGACCGCCTACGCGCTTTATCACAACACCCAGGCCGCCCGCCTCGCCCGCGCGCTCGGCAAACCCGCCGAAGCCGCCTTCCACGAAAACGAAGCCGCGCTCATCGCCCGCGCCGCGCAAAAACACCTCTGGCTTCCCGGGCAAGGCATGTATGCCGAGTTCCGCGATCTCCTCGGCCTGCAACGCGCGCACCCGAGCGCCGGCCTCTGGAGTTTTTATCACGCGATGGATTGCGGCCTCATCACGCGCGAACAGGCGCGCCCCGCCGTGCGCTACGTCAACACCCACTACCCCGCCCTCCCCGTGCGCGGCCCGGGCGTGCCCGCCGACGAAAATTACCAGGTCCTCTCCACCACCGACTGGATGCCCTACACGTGGTCAATCAACAACGTCGTCATGGGCGAAAACATCCACGCCGCGCTCGCGCTCTGGCAGGCCGACCGCCCCGACTACGCGTTCCGCCTCGCCAAAAGCTCGCTCCTCGCCAGCATGTTCATGGGCATCTGTCCCGGCAACGTCGGCTCGCTCAACTACCTCGACGTCTACCGCCGCGAATCGCAACGCGACTTCGCCGACGGCTCCGGCGTGACCACGCGCGCCATCGTCGAAGGTCTCTTCGGCATCCAGCCCGACGCCCTCGCGCGCACCGTCACGATCACGCCCGGCTGGCCCGCGCAATGGACGCGCGCCTCGATTCGCCACCCCGACATCGCGCTCGCCTTCACGCGCAATCGCAACGCCAACGCTGACGCCAACGTTAACACCAACGCCAACGCCAACGTCAACACCGACACCTACATTAGCGCCAACGCCAACGTTAGCACCAACGCCGATGTCAACACCGACACCTACGTCATCACGCAAAATTTCCCCGCGCCGCAAACCGTGCGTCTGCGCATTCTCCCGCGAGGCGGCATCCCGCGCGTCACGATCAACGGCGTCGCCGCGCCCGCGCCTCGGCAACTCATGACGCTCACCGGCGAACGCCTCGAAATCGAAGTGCCCGCGCCAAACGCAGCCAGCGCATCCGCGCCCGCGCCCGCATCCGCCAAAACCGAAATCACCGTCGACTGGACCAACGCCAGCGGCGTCCCTGCCGCCTACGTTGCGTATCCCGATTGGAGCAACCCGCGCGGCCCGGACAGCGCGGGCTGCGCGGGCAGCTCAGACAGTAGCACGGGCATCTTGCCCGTGGGATCGAGTAGCACGGGCATCCTGCCCGTGGGTTCGGACAACAACACAACCACCCCACCCACATCATCGCCCCACGCGCTGCCAGCCCATGCCACATCATCCACGCAATTCACGCAACTCACACCACCCACGCAATCCGCCACCGACACCGACACCACCGCCACGATTTCCCCCGACGAAGACAAAGACCGCCCGCTCGCCGCGCCGATCAACTGGTCCGTCGTGCGCCCCGAACTTTCGTTGTGGTTGGGTGACCAGTTGCCCGACGCAAAAAACGCCAAGCTCACCCCCGTGCGTCTCGAACCGCATTTCAACGACAGCGTCACGCGCATTTTCAAAAACGAATACCGCTCGCCGCGCTCGCCCTTCGTGTCGCTTGCGATTCCCAAGCAAGGCATCGGCGCATGGGCCGGCCACATCAACGCCACCGCCGACATCGACGACTCGGGACTGCGCCGCACCGTCTCGCAAAACGCCGGCCGCATCCACATGCCCAACGGCATTTTTTTCATAACCCCGCCGGCGCCCGACACCACCACCACCACCGCCGCCGCCATCACCGACATCACCGCCGCCATCGCCGACTCCGCCGAACCCCCGCGCAACATCCTCTTCACCTCACTCTGGGACAACTACCCCGCGCAAGCCGATATCCCGCTCGAAGGCCGCGCGCGCCACGCCTATTTCCTCATGGCCGGTTCCACCAACTGGATGCAATCGCGCATCGACAACGGCGAACTTGTCGTCACCTACGATGACGACACGACCGCGCGCCTCGCGCTCCGCAATCCCGACACCTGGTGGCCTATCGAGCAGGACCTGTTTTACGACGATTACCAATTCCGCTGCGCCACGCCGCCGCCGCCGCGCGTCAACCTGAAGACCGGAGAAGTGCGCATCCTCGACGCGAACACCATCAAAGGCCGTGGCCGCGCCATCCCCGGCGGCGCCGCGACGGTTTTGCACCTGCCGCTTGACCCGCAAAAACAACTCCGCTCTCTCACGCTCCGCGCGCTCAGCAACGAAGTTGTCATCGGCCTCATGGCAGTGACGCTGGAGCGATAAACGCCGCCCGCCCGGACAAACGCCGCCCGCCCGGTAAACACCGCCCGCCCGGATAAGATGCGAATGAGCCGCGAAGCGATTCAATATAACTGATGTTACGCGACCGGCAGGGTTTTGCAGGGCCTGACCTTGTGTCAGGCCGCGAATTACCTGCGTGGCCTCCCACGCGAACGCGGCCTGACACAAGGTCAGGCCCTACGCACCGCGTAACATCAGAATATAAATAACTGATGTTACGCAGCCGGCTGTTCCTGGGAGCGCGGGCATCTTTGCCCGCGATGCGTGTTTGAAAGACACCAAGCGGGCGCATGACGTTTCGCGGGCAGAGACGCCTGCGCTCCCAGGAACGGACTTCGCGTTGCCCTCGTCCAATCGTGGAGTCCGGAGTCCGGGTTTGATTGGTCGCGGAAGAACACATCGACGCCTTTTGAACCGGCCTCCGTGTAATATCAGTAAATAATTGATTATTATATGTTTTCAATGAAACGAAGCCGTGAACGGTTTTTCAATTTGACAGCCATAAGAAAAACTGCTCACGGCGGCGCGCGCCGCGCACTTCGCGGCTCTCCCGCATCGTTTACTCGCATCGCGCTTCCGCATCGTTTGCCGCAACTCCCACCATTTGCGTTCCCCCACCTTCACACCCGCGCGCGCATCTGTATTCGCACGCGCACCCACACCCGCATCCATACTCGCGCCCATTATTTGTTATTTTTTAGTACAGAAAGCAAATCGCCTCCTGTTTTTTATATTTATTATGCAATTTTAGACGCAACATTTCGGATAAATATAATAATCCTCTTTTCATAACGCACAGCTCAACCCTGACACTAATAAAAATCGCAGCAACCGCAATGCATCAACCCTTGGAAAAAATCCCATCATGTACACATCATTCATGCAAATAACTCCTGGCACAATCCGTATAGAAATTGAAGCATCATGGAGCACGGCCTCCACTGATTATGCGAAAACATGCGCCCTTTTCCAAAACATACCGATCCCGGGTTTTCCAAACGGCAAAGCCCCGGCGATCATCACGGCGGAGCATTTCAGCCGCGAGATTCGCGCCGAGACGATCCGCCGCTGCGCCGCGCGCCTCATCCGCGTCATCCTCATGGAAAAAGGCATTCGCACGGTCGGCCCGCTTCTCATCCTGCAGGCATCGCTCGAACCCGGCCAAAAATTTCATTGCATGATTGAGCTGTTGCTGCGGCCCGAGGTGTCGCTCCCCGATTGCGACGCTCTCGAAACACTCGCCGGGAGCGACGACACCCGGCGCGCGGAAGTGAGACAATGGCTGCTCGAGCACGCGGAATGCGACGTGCCGGAACCGATCATACGCCGCAGCCTTGAGCCGGCCTGCCGCGACACCGCCCAGCCTGGCTCGATGACATGGGCCGAAGCCGCGCACAACGCGCTCCTGCACGTCATCGCGCATGAAATCGCGGACCGGAATGGAATCGTGGTCGACGAAACCCGGCTGGGGAAGCACTTCGAGGAAATCGCCGCCGCCGCAAACACAACCCCCGAAAAGTTATGGGCCGCGTATAACAAAAACGGCCAGCTCGAAGTGATCCGCGAGCGTCTTCTGATCGAGACCGTGCTCGATTATCTCGCCAGAAATGAAACAGCGCCCATGCCCCGCCGGTGCGCCACCGCCGCCGCATGACAACCACGCGCCGCGCGCATGACTGACAGCCGCGCGCCGCGCCCAACCATGCCGATGCCGCCGCGTATAATCATGCCGGCATCGCCGCGCATAACCATGCCGGCGCCGCCGCGCTTTGGGCTTTGCACGGGTTTTTCAAACTGCCCCCATGCCCCATGCTATTTGCGCAACAGGGGCGCGACCAGTTTTGTCCACTCTGCATAGCCCGCCGCGTTCATGTGCAGTTTGTCCTTCAGGTAAAACTCCGGGCGCACATTGCCCTCGGGCGTGAGCATGGCGGTGGTGGTGTCGAGGAAAGTCAGGCGCGGGTCCGAATGACAGAACGCCGCCACGTAGGTGTTCGCGAGCGCGACGGACGCACGCTGATTCCATCGCGATTCCACAAGTGCGAGCGAAAGAAAAATCACGCGCGTCTCGGGCAGGGCCTTGTGGAGCTTTGCGCAGAATTCGCGGAAATCCGCGGCCACCTTCTCCGGGGTCGCGCCGCCGCTGATATCATTCGTGCCCGCGAAAAACACGATCCGACTTGGCTTCGACGGCATGACGAGCGTGTCGAAATAATAAATGCTGTCCGGTATCGTCGAGCCGCCGAAGCCGCGATTGAGCACGGGGACGCCCGGAAAATCCTCGGCGAGTGTTTTCCAGAGACGGATGCTTGAGCTGCCGAGGAAAAGCACGCCGCCCTGTTTGGGCGGGTTCGCGCGATCCTGCTCTTCAAACGCGGCCATGTTCTTTTGCCAGCGCGAGGGATCGGCGGCGAAGATTGTCGCGTGGGCGGCGGCGAGAAACAGGGCGATTAACAACAGTGTGGTTCTTGGGAATGTTTTCATTGTTTTTATAAAATTCGGGCAGGATGACACGACGGCACGATGGCACTGTTAATCGTGTTTGAAAATACGCGATTTTGGCAATCTTGCCGGGCGCGGACGCCACGCATCTTGCGTTCAAACGCGGGCCGTTTTTCATGGGGCGCATGAATACGGAACCAACGCAAATCACCCGTCGCGATGCGCTCAAAACCCTCGGCGCCTCCGCCGCTCTTCTCGGCCTCAATCTCTTCGCTTCCAAACTTTCCGCCGCGCCGTCGTCCGCCGATGTCGGGAAACCCGGCGTCGATGTTTATCCCTTTGCGCTTCCGCCGCTCGGCTATGCGTTCAACGCGCTCGAGCCGCACATCGACGCACGCACGATGGAAATCCACTATACAAAGCATCACCAAGCCTACATCGACAACGCCAACAAGGCCCTCGCTTCGCGACGGGCGTTGCAAAATATGGCGCCGGAATATCTGCTCGCAAAACTCGACACTGTGCCGGAACCGCTTCGCACCACGCTGCGTAACAACGTCGGCGGTCATGCGAATCATGCGTTCTTCTGGGAAATTATTGCGCCCGCGAAATCCCCTGCGCCGGCCCGGAGTGAAGAAGGCGAGTTGGTTGTTAATGATTCGGGCATGGGCAAGGATCCGAAGCCGCTGTTTGATGCGATCGACGAAACTTTTGGCAGCCTTGACGCCTTCAAAAAACAATTCGGCGATGCCGCGGCGAAAGTTTTTGGCAGTGGATGGACATGGCTCGTCGCTTCGCGTGCGACTGGCAAACTTGCGATCACGACCTCCGGCAACCAGGATTCGCCGCTCCTGACAAACGACATTCCCCTGCTGGGTCTCGACGTGTGGGAACACGCGTATTATCTGAAATACCAGAACCGCCGCGCCGACTACATCGCGGCCTTCTGGGAGATCGTCAACTGGCGTCGTTGCGGCATGTTTTACAGCAGGACGCCAGGGGCGCCGTTTCTTGGAGTCTCACATTTTGCGCAGGAGGAGGCGAAGATGACAAAGATGATAAAGAGCCGCTCCTGAGTTTGAATACACAGACGCGATTCGCATTTATGCTATCAACCCTGGTATCCCATAACGCGTGATAATTCGCATCGAATTACCAATATATTCATAACTGATGTTACGCGACTGGCAGGATTTTGGCAGGGCGATACCGCCGGG
>JAISGL010000395.1 GCA_031263125.1 Opitutaceae bacterium
CGGCGATTGCCCGGCTGCCGGGAGTCGGCAAAAAAGCCGCCGCGAACATTACCGCATGGCTTGCCGATCCGGCCAACCGCGCAATGCTCGGGCGGATTGAAAAACACCGGGCCGACAGCCGGTGAGCGCGGCAATGCCGGTTTCCCGGCCCTTATGCGGCACGTAGTGATGGCAGGTCGGATTTTTGAGCTTGCGTCTCAATAGTTAGGGATAATCCTATTCCGCTAATGAGACGCAATCCCGGTATCAAAATCATATCCATATCCTTTGCCGCACCACAACCGCTTGTGGTGCAACAGTCCTTTCTGTGTTCACCTTCGCGCCAGCGTTGCACGGCGGACCACCGACAGCTCCGTCACCAGTGTCACCCTGTCACCAGTGTCACCCAAAACCGCGACAATCGGGATTCCTGCGACATCACCGCCTTCCGCAGCAAACTCCTCCAAGGGGTCCGCTCGTAATCCGCACCGGCTCTGGCACCGCGGGAAAACTAATTCCGTTACAATAATAAGAATATAAATATCATGATTAAATTATTAATTGATTTCATTCAATTCCTTTACACTCTTGCACCATTGCTCATGGCACTGGGTGTATTGACGTTGCTGGCTGTTTTATTGTCAAAATCAATAAAAAAACATGCGGCAGTCTATTACATCGTATTCGCAATTCCCCTTGCCCTGGTCGCGATTCCTTTTATCGCCAGGCTGTTTGGAATTGAGATGTTCAGTTTCGGCCGGATACCGTTCCTGGGCGGCATCATAAGGGATTATATACACGCGGGAACACTGGGTTTTCCCTTGCTGATTATCATTATGTATATTGGCGCCTTAACTCCAAAAAATCCCATTGTCATAAAGCTCCTCGGCATACGCAAGGAGTTGTCCATCCTGTCGGGTTTCCCGATATTGGCTCATTCCCTGATTCGGGTGACGAATAACTTTCCGGGCGCCCTCAATTTTTTCATCGATAGCGAAGCAAGGGGAAGGGCGGCAAACGCATTGGGCGCGGGAATATCGAATTTCAGTTTTATACTGGGCGTTCTGATGCTGGCGTTATTCATTCCGCTATGGATTACTTCTTTCGATTCCGTCCACAGGCGCATGGGAGGCGTCAAATGGAAAAAATTGCAGCGGTGGGCTTACGTTTTGTATGCCATGCTGTTTATTCATGCCATGTGCATACAGGTCGGCTCCATGTTGAATCCCAGAGGAGGAGGAAGAGGAGAGGCAAGACCGGCGGTTGAAGTAACCGCGACAACCGCGGAAACTGCGCATAACCACAATAACCGTGCAAATCCGGAATCGCATGGACGCGCGGAAAGAGGCGGACGTGGCAATGGAAAAATGGCGCAACCGACAGCCGGCGCCGGCAACAAGGCCGGGGAGGCAAGACCGGCAGGAAGAGGCGGACATCCGCAAAGTCTGGGTTTCGCGGACATTACCGTCGGTCCGCAGACAAAGCGATACATACATATGGGTTCCCTGCTCCTGATTTTCGGATCGTATTTATACCTCCGGGTGAGAAAGGCGAGGGTGAGAAAACAGTGAAAAGAAGAGGGTGCGTGAGGGTGCGGGTGTCCTCTTTTTTATTACGAACTGATGTTACGCGACTGGCAGGATTTGGTAGGGCCTGACCTTGCGTCAGGCCGTGCCCGCGTGGGAGGCCGCATAGGTAATTCGCGGCCTGACACAAGGTCAGGCCCTACCAAAATCCTGCCGTCCGCGTAGCATCAGTTACGAATGGGATTCCAATTTTTGGCCCGGGGCTTCCGTGAGGTCGTCGCGGTTAAAATGCAGGAACAAGGCTCCGGAGAACAGGAGCAGGGCACGTCCGAGGGCGAAGCCGGGGCGGGAGGTCCAGACGAAAAGGGGCCGGCCAAAGCAGCCGCAGGACACGTCGAGATCGCGGAGAAACGCCTGTCCGAGAGCCAGCACAAACAGCGCGGTGAGCGCGACGGCGAGCGGGCGGATGGCATCGCTCCAGCGGTTCAGCAGGAGACCCGCGCCGGTGAGCAGTTCGAGCCAGGGGAAAACGATGGCGGCAAAACGCAGCATGCCAGACGGCAGCAGGGGCAGGCGGTAGGTGAGGAGGTTGACGTAAAAGGCCGCGGGGTCGGCCAGCTTGGCCAGTCCGGCCCAAAGCAGGAGGAGGCCGAGGGTCCAGCGGACGAGGAGGACGGGGAGGGTGAAACGGGAGGGACGGGAAGGGTGGGCGGGGTGAGTAGCCTGGGTGGGGTGGGAGGCGCGGGCCGATGATGGGGAGGGCGGGAGTGAGGAGGCGGGCGTGCTCATGGTTCCGGCGAAACGAATTCGAGGGGCGGGAGGGTTTTTTTGGGGAAGAGGACGCGGTCGGGTCGCAGGGCGTCCGTGATGAGGCCGGCGAGAGTGGCCGCGAGGAGGAGGAGGGCCAGTCTGCGCCAGCGGCGGTGGCGGTGGCGCAAAGCAGGCGGGAGGCGTTGGGCGAGAGGCGTGGGAGGCGTAGGAGGTATGGGAGGCGCAGGAAGCATGGGAGGTATGGGAAGCATGGGAGGTATGGGAGGCACGGGAGGTATGGGAGGCGCGGGAAGCGTGGGAGGCGGTGTCATTTTTGCAGCATTTGTTCAAAGGCCAGCGCGAGGTAGCCGGCGGATTCGTAGCCTTCGATTCTGGCTTGGAGAAAACGGCCTTCGGGGGTGCGTTTTCGGATGATGAAAGAGGGTGTGCCTTCGAGTTTCAGGGCGGCGACCTCGGCGAAGTCGGCGGCGACGGCTTTCCGGTTGGCGTCGTCCCGCGCCCAGCGTTCGAGTTCAGCCGCGTCGGGGCCGTCGGGACGGGCAAGGGTTTCAAAAAGCACGGCTTCGGGGCGGCGGGCTTCGCGAAAAAGGGAGCCGGCGAGTTCCCAGTAGTGATCGGCGCGCAAGGCTCCGCGGGCGATGGCGAAGATGGGTGCGTTCTGTTCGGTTGCGGTGTTCGACGCGTTGAGCGCAATCCAGCGCACGGCGCCGGTGTCGATGAAGCGTTTTTTCAGGGTGGGAAATTCGCGTTCATGAAACTCCCGGCAGTGCGCGCACAAAAAGCTGGTCACTTCGATCACGACAAGGGGCGCGTCCTCGGAACCGAGCGCGGGGCGCGGACGCAGCCGGAACGGGGGGCCGAGTTTCGGATCGACCGGAGGCGCGGGCGCGGAATCGGCGTCCGCCAGCGCCGCCGTTGCAAACGGCAGGAAGGCAAGCAGGAGGCAGGACAGGCGGAGATGACGGTTCATAGCGGACGGTTCATGGCGGGAAGGCGGGGCGGAAAGAGGCGGAGTCTTTCGCCCGTTGCATTGCAAAGCATACGTGGTTGAGGGGGCAACCCAAAGTTGTGTCAGCGTTGTGTCAGCGAGCGTTTGCGTTTGGAGACGGTTGTTTGGGGGGCGGTTTCGAGCGACATTCCAAATTTTGGCATCTGACATGACTCTAAAGTGATATTAGATATTATGCAAGCAATTGGAATATAAAAGATTGCATATTTTATTTTTTACCAAACTTAAAGGTCAATATTACCAACTTTGCCTCCTTGTGTGGGACCTCGTACAGTACCTGTCCCTGTTTTATTTGTTTTGTTTACTCAGTTTACTCGGTTTCGATCTTGTCTGCCTATGCGCCCTTTCTTTCCGGTTTTTCCCAAGGTCACCCAAGGGCGACCTTGGGGTTATTCCCAAGCATACAAGCATGCGGCGGGTTAGAATTTGTAATTGGCGCCGAGCCAGAAGCGGCGGCCGTCGATCCAGTTGTTGCTTTGGGTGTAGTCCAGTTGTTTGTCCGTGATGTTGTAAATCGCGGCAAAGAGGGTGATGCCGTCCGTGAGCTTGAAGTTGCCACCGAGGTCGAACTGGGAATAGCCGGGGCGGGGGAGGGCCGTGGTGGTGCGGCTCGTCGTCACGGGCGTCCGGTCATAAACGAGAGCACGCGTCCAGACGGTCAGGCGGGGGGTGGGGTTCCATTCCAGGGCGCCGGTGAGCGTCTGTCTGGGAGTGGATGCGATTTGGGCGCCGATTTGCACGGGGTTGACGGGGTCTTCCTTCACCTCGGACTCGATGGTGGTGTAGCTTGCGCGTATGGACAGTGTCTCGGTGAGGCCGTGGCGGATGCTGGCTTCGAGGCCGCGAATCCGGGCTTCGGAGACGTTGGCTTGCTGGCGGATGCGGGCGCCGGGGTATTCCGGCAGTTCGAGGCCGGGGAATTCCATTTCGACCAGCTTGTCCTTGAAGTCGTTGTTGAAGAGCGTGAGGCCGCCGGTGAGGCGCAGTCCGGGGTGGTTGTATTGGATGCCGATTTCAGTGTTGATGCTTGTTTCGGGTTTGAGGTCGGGGTTGCCGCGGATGACGACGGCGCCGCCGCCGTTGGCACCGCCCGACGACTGGGCGAAGTCGGGGAGGATCGAGCGGACGGAGGGGGTTTTGTAACCGCCGGACACGCCGCCTTTGAGGACCCAGTGGGCGCCCAGTTTGTAAACGGCATAGCCGCGCGGGGTGAAGTGTCCGCCGAACTCGGAGTTGTTTTCCATGCGGAGGCCGCCGGTGAGGCTGAAGTTTTGGGTGATGCGCCATTCGTCCTCGGCAAAGAGGGACCACTCGGAGATTTTCATGCCGATTTTTTCGGTGACGGTGGTGTAATAGGCGCCGGTGCTGGGCGTGCCGTCCGGGCAGCCGCGGTAGTCAGGCGCGCCGGGGGCGGGGGCGGGGATGTCATCGCGGCAGATGCGGCGGACGTAGCTGGGGAGGTGCACTTGCTCTTCGCGCCATTGGCCGCCCACCGTGAGGTGATGGCGGTCGAAGGGCAGGGTGAGTTTGACGTCGATCACCGTGTTTTCGGCTTCGTTGGCCGTGCCGAGCGCGCCGGTCGCGAGGGTTTCGGACTGGCGAAGGACTTCCTCGCGGTAGGCTTTTATTTCCGAGGTGCCGAAGGCCCAGCGTCCGGTGTGGGAAAACGAATAGAAATCGCGCGTGTTGTCCTGCCGGGAATCGGCGGTGCCGGGGGCGACGGAGCGGCCTCCGCGCGTGTAGCTTTCCTGTTCGCTGGTGCCGGCTTCGAGCATGATGTCGTGGTTGCGGGTGGGGGTGAACACGAGGCGGCCGGCCACGGTGGGGTTTCGGGATTCGTTGTAGCCGTTGAGGATTTTGTCCTCCGCGCGGCGCAGGTATCCGCCCCATAGGGTAAGCCCGAGGAGGTCGGTTTTGAGGGGGCCGCCCAGGTAGAAATTGGTTGCGTAGGTGTTGCCGGCGTCGCCGTTTTCCTGCACCGTGGCCTCGGCGCGCACGGAACCTGTCCAGCGGGATGAGACTTTTTTGGTGATGATGTTGACCACGCCGCCCATGGCGTCGGAGCCGTAGAGGGACGACATGGGGCCGCGCACGACTTCGATGCGTTCGATGGCCTCAAGGGGCGGCATCCAGCCGACCTCGAAGCCGGCGTCGCCGTTGGTGCGGATGGAGCGGGAATTCTGCCGCTTGCCGTCCACCAGAATCAGGGTGTAGCCGGCGGGCATGCCGCGGATGCTGATGTCGCGACCGCCGCCGCCCGACTGGTTGGCGGTGCCGAGGATGCTGATGCCTTCAAATTCGGCCAGGGCGTCGGAGAGGTCGCGGAAGGCTTTTTTGGCGAGGTCCTCGTTGGAAATGACGCTGATGCTGGCGGGCGCCTCCATCAGCGTTTGTTCAAAGCCGGCGGCGGTGACGACCATGCGTTCGAGCTGCATGACCTTTTTTTCGTCGGTGTCCGCCGGGGACGGAGAGGGCGCGGCAAGGGCGGTAAATGGGACCGCAAGAAAAATGCCCGCGCAGGTGCAGGAGATGGCACAGGAGGCAGCGCAGGAGACGGCTTTCTTGATAAAGGTTAAGCGGTTATGATTTGGATGATGATTTGAATATGTCATTGCTGAATTAAAGCGACCGAATCTCAGTCTAAGTATCATTAACGGTCAATCTTTAATTGGTGTCACATGGCAAATTTCTCGCGAGCAATGTAAGAGGAAGCATGTAAATCATTGGTGTATTGGTGATTATATGTTTTCGATTTTCTTGTTTTTACATTAAATTCATGTGTCAAGTTTATTATATTTTGCTTTTTGTACAGAGCCTGTCCCTGTTTCCTGTTTCCCTGTTTCTGTTTTGTTTACTCGGTTTCAGATCACAGATTACCTGTGTGGCTTCCCGCGCGAGCGTGGCCTGACACAAGGTCAGGCCCTACGAAATCTGCCGGCTGCGAAACATCAGTTGGTAGAATGTTTTTTCCGTTATTTGCAGCAGCTCCTCAAGCCGGAGGCTCGCTTCAGCGCCATCGCTCAAATGTAGCGCAGGCTGCCAAGTCTGCTTTGCTTGCCGCACGTCGCCGGATGCTCATTTTTTTCGAACCGGGCGAGGCTTCGCCTCGTCAGCAGGCTTGGCAGCCTGCGCTACGTACGTGCCGCGTAATATCAGTTACCTCTTACTTCGCTTTTTCGCTTTTGTCCGGGGGTTGCGTTGCGGAACCAGTGGCGGCGGCGATGGGGGCGGCGGCGACGGGAACGACAGCGACGGAGGAGGAGGCGGCGGAAGAGACTGCTGCTGAGGTGGTGTCGGGCGCGGGCGGCTCGTCTTTTATGGCATCGTCCTTTACGGCATCGCTTTGATCGGCGACGCCTTTTTTGCGGAGCGCGTCGATTTCGAGCGCGATGGGCATTTTTTGCGAGGTGAGCGCGCTGGCTGTCACGCTGTCAAGTCTGGCCTGGGCGTCTTTTATGCGGCGCAGTTCGCCGAGCACCCTGGCTTGGTGCAGGCGGCAGACTTGTTGCTCGACGCCGGATTTCAGTTTTGTCTCAAACGTCTCCCAAAATTGCAGGGCGGCTTCCCACTCGCCGGTTTGGAGATCGTAGAAGGACAAGCCATACCGGTATGCGTGGCGCCAGTCGCCCGGAGCGAGTTCGGTCGCCTGCAAAAAGGCGACTTGCATGGCCTCGTCGATTTTTGAACGCGACCACATGTCGGGCGCTTCCTTTAGAAAAATGTCGCGCGCCTCGGCGAGCAGCGTGCCGAGTTGATGATAATAAAGCGGTTCCCTGGGATCGAGGGCGATGGCGGCGTTGTAAAAGATATAGGCTTCGAGCGGGCGGCCTTCCTCGGCGCAAAAGTTGCCGAGCTGGTTTTTCACGACGGGCAGTTTGTCGTCCAGCTCGTTGGCCTTGTACATAAATGCGGCGCCTTCGCGCGTCATGCCGATTCTGGCCAGAAGAAGTCCGTAGGCAACGCAGCCCGGCACGTAGTTTGGGTTTATGAGAAGCAGGCGGTCGTAGCGCTGCGTGAGTTGCTGCATTTGCGAGCGGAAATTGTCCGGGTCGAACTTATCGCCCGCGGCTTCGGCGGCGGCAAAGATCGCCTGCTGGTCGGCGACGATCTGGCGCAATTCCTGATCGGCGCGCGCGGTGTCGATTTGCGGACGCTGTTTTGGTTTTGGCGTCGGGAGAACCGGTGCGTCCGTCCGCGGAGTGTTCGCGTCTTTGGGCGCGGCGAGTCCGGGCGGCAGATCGGCGCGCGCGACACTTCCCGGAAAAAAAACCGCGGACAGTGCGGCAAGCGCGAGAACGGAAAAAAAACGCGGCGAAATCATTCGATGAGCAGGATTTTGGAAACAGGTGCGGGACGGACGAAAAAAATGAGAGTGTGGAAAAGTGTGGAAAAGGCTGTGACCCGCGCAAGCACGCGAAGTGCTGCGAGTTTTTGCGGAGCGGCGATCTCCAGGTCGCCGGACGAGGCACAGCCTCGCAAGAACCGCGTGCGCATCTCTCAAGCCATGCGCCCCAAGCCGAGCACCCCAAACCGAGCGTCCCAAGCCAGGCGCCCCAAGCCGGACGCGATCCGAAAATCGCTGCTGTGGAAATCACAACCCAAAAATCGCGACTGGGAAATCGCGTGCGCCCCGAAAATCGCCGCTTCCGTTCCGCTCACCCTCCCGCCCACCCATCCACCTACTTTCCCACTCGCCCACCCTCTCGTCCGTCCGCCCTCCCGCACCCCTTGTGAATAATTTCCCCCGCAAACAGCTTTACACAAAAACACCGCAGGGTTTTTCTCGCGCACGTAAAACCGAACGTGATGTTTCCACGCCTCAAAAACATTATTATCGCGATCGCAATGGCGGCAACACTCGTCCTTGTGGGATACTTCCTGTGGCAATACCTTGAGCTTCGCCGCGAAAACAAGGAACTCCTCCGCAACAAGGAACAACTCACCCGGCGCTATGCCGAGACGAACGAGAAACTCATCGAAAGCCAGCGTATCCTCGAACGCCTCCGCACCGACCCCGAGTTTGTCGAAATGTTCATCCGCCGCCGCCTCGGTTACGCCAAACCCGACGAGCTGATCTACAATTTCGATCTACCGCCCGCCCCCGACCCGCTCTTGCTCCCACCCCCGCCCGAACCGCCCCCGCCACAACCGCCGCCGCGACAACAACCCCCACCACAACAACCGCAGCCGCAACGCTGAAAACCCCGCCAACGATGATTTTATCCCACGCGCGCCGCACATAAACATTGCGCTGACATACGTGCGTTTTTGAATACGCATCCACGCAATCAAGCCATCCACGCAATCCAGCATCCACGCAATCAACCACCGGCACCCACGCACCCACGCAATCAATCATCGGCAATCAATCTATCGGTAATCATCACCAGCAATCAATCACCGGCAATCATCACCGGCAATCACCACCGGAAAAAAACGCGATCTCCATGGCCACACCAGAAATCATCGAAGCCTTCCAACGCGCCGGGCAAGGACACGTCTTTGCCTTCCACGACGAACTCGACGCCGCCGCGCGCGAACGCCTCCTCGCCGACGCCGCCGAAATCGACCTCGCCGAAATCGCGCGCCTCCACAAAACCCTCGTCGCCGGCAACGCCTCCTTCGCCGCCAGCCTCGACGGACTCACCCCCGCCCCCTACGAACCCCTCCCCGAACACGGCGGCGACCCCGCCGCATGGGCCGCCGCCAAAACCGCCGGCGAAACCGCGCTCCGCGCCGGACGCGTCGCCGCCTTCGTCGTTGCCGGCGGACAAGGCACGCGCCTCGGTTACGACGGCCCCAAAGGCACCTACCCCGTCACCCCGCTCCGCAAAAAAACGCTCTTCCAAGTCTTCGCCGAAAAAATCCGCGCCGCCGGCCTCCGCTACGGAAAACCCATCCACTGGTTCATCATGACCAGCCACGCGAACCACGCCGCCACCGAAAAATTCTTCCGCGACAACAACCACTTCGGCCTCTCCCCCGCGCGCGTCCACCTCTTCCGCCAGGGCCGCATGCCCGCCGTCGACCTCCAGGGCAAAATCCTCCTCGAAACCAAATCCACCATCGCCATGTCCCCCGACGGACACGGCGGCTCCCTCCGCGCCCTCCAACGCTCCGGCGCGCTCGACATCATGCAACGCGAAGGCATCGACACCCTCAGCTATTTCCAAGTCGACAACCCCCTCATCCGCATCATCGACCCCGCCTTCATCGGCTGGCACCACCTCCGCCACTCCGAAATGTCCTCCAAAATGATCCCCAAAGCCTACGCCGGGGAAAAAATCGGCCACTTCTGCATGCAAAACAACCGCCTCATCGTCATCGAATACTCCGACCTCCCCGTGGCCATGCAACGCGAAACCGACCCCGCCGGCAAACTCCGCTACATCGCCGGCAGCATCGCGATCCACATTCTGGACACAAACTTCATCCGCCGCATGGCCGCCGGAGGCCCCGGTGTCGAACTCCCCTTCCACCGCGCCGACAAAAAAATCCCCGCCATCGACGCCGCCGGCAACCCCGTCAAACCCGTCAAACCCAACGGCGTGAAATTCGAAATGTTCGTCTTCGACGCCGTCCCCCACGCGAAAAATTCCGTCATCATCGAAACCCTCCGCGCCAACGACTTCTCCCCCGTCAAAAACGCCGAGGGCCTCGACTCCCCGAAAACCTGCCGTGAAGACCAGCTCCGCCAGTTTGCCCGCTGGCTCAATGCCAGCGACGCCGCCATCGAAACCGACCCCACCGGCCTCCCGAAACCCGTCATCGAAGTCTCCCCGCTCTTTGGATACGACGAAGACAGCTTCACCGAATCCTGGACCCGCCTCCCCGCCAAACCCACCATCACCGACGGCCTCTACCTCGAATAAA
>JAISGL010000460.1 GCA_031263125.1 Opitutaceae bacterium
GGCAGGGTTTTGTAGGGCCTGACCTTGTGTCAGGCCGCGAATTACCTGTGTGGCCTCCCACGCGAACGCGGCCTGACACAAGGTCAGGCCCTACGCACCGCGTAACATCAGCTGATAACATGCCATGAATCACCCGCGCTTCAGCGGTTCAATCCCAGGCAACCTCTTCGAGGTTGTGACAATCTTCTCCCCTCTTCCCAGGGTGGCGACTGCGTCGCAACCCTGGGCTTCATTAGGAAACGGCTTCGCCGTTTTTGCGCCCTTCGACGCTCTCCCTTCGCTTCTGCTCCGGGTTCCTCACTCGCTTGCCTCAACTCCCACCGAAATCGATTACACCTTCGCACCTCCTCCCCCTCCTTTCACTCTTCCCCTTTTCCCGTTTTCCCTTTTCCCTTTCCCCTCATTTCAACTTTTCCGATGGCCACGAACTGCACCGCCTACGACTTCTCCCAAATCGAGCCTCACTGGCAGAAAATCTGGGACGACAACAAAACCTTCCGCACCTCCAACGACCCGTCGAAGCCCAAATACTACGTGCTCGACATGTTCCCCTATCCGTCGGGCAGCGGACTCCATATCGGACACCCAGAGGGCTACACCGCCACCGATATCATCGCCCGCGCCAGACGCGCCCAGGGCAACAACGTCCTGCATCCCATCGGCTGGGACGCGTTTGGCCTGCCCGCCGAGCAACACGCCGTGAAAACCGGCGCGCATCCCGCCTCCAACACGCAGGCCAACATCGCCGCCTTCCGCCGCCAGCTCAAGGCGCTCGGTTTCTGTTACGATTGGGACCGCCAGGTCGACACCACCGACCCGAAATATTTCAAGTGGACACAGTGGATTTTCCTCCAGCTCTTCAAACGCGGCCTCGCCTATGTCGATGAACGCCCCGTGTGGTGGTGTCCCGAGTTGCGCACCGTCCTCGCCAACGAGGAGGTCATCGACGGCAAATCCGAGGTCGGCCACTTCCCCGTCGAGCGCCGCAATCTCCGCCAGTGGGTGCTGCGCATCACCGCCTATGCGGAACGCCTCCTCGCCGACCTCGCGCAAGTCGACTGGCCCGATTCCACCAAACGCATGCAAGAGGCGTGGATTGGCCGCAGCGAGGGTGCCGAGGTCATCTTCGCCCTCGAACTCGGCACGCCCGCCGCCGTCGCATCCGCGTCGTCATCCGCCGCCGCCGTCGCGCCCGCTGCCGCCACCGCGCCATCCGCCGCCACCGCCGCGTCCGCATCCGCCGCCGCGTCGCCCGCCGGCCTGAAAGTTTTCACCACGCGCCCCGACACGCTTTTCGGCGCGACCTACATGGTCATCGCGCCCGAGCACCCGCTCGTCGACGCGCTCACCACGCCCGCGCAACGCGACGCCGTCGCCGCCTACCGCAAAGCCGCCGCCGCGAAATCCGACCTCGACCGCACCGACCTCGCCAAGGACAAATCCGGCATCTTCTCCGGCTCCCACGCCATCAACCCCGTCAACGGCGCGCGCATCCCCGTCTGGATCGCCGACTACGTGCTCATGGGCTACGGCACCGGCGCAATCATGGCCGTGCCCGCGCACGACCAGCGCGACTGGGAGTTCGCCAGAAAATTCTCGCTCCCCATCATCCCCGTCGTGAAGCCGCCCGCTGGCGTCGAAGTCGATCTCGACAAAGCCGCCTTCGAAGCCGGCGGCATCATGCAAAACTCCGCCGGATTCGACGGCCTGCCCGTCGCGGAGGCGAAGAAAAAAATCACCGCCGCGCTCGCCGCCGAAAACCGCGCCCGCGCCACCGTCAATTACAAACTCCGCGACTGGCTCTTCTCGCGCCAACGCTACTGGGGCGAACCGTTCCCCATCGTCTGGGTCGACGAAGCCGCCTACAAAACCGCCGCCGCCACCCGCGCCGCCGACCTGCCGCCGGAACCCGTCACCTACGTTGACGGCGAAAAAAACCAGACCCTCTACGCGCTCCCGCTCCCCGCGACCGCGCTCCCGCTGGCGCTGCCCGACATCCAAAACTACCTCCCAAGCGGCACCGGCGAAAGCCCGCTCGCCAACGCGACCGACTGGCTCGAAATCTGGTTCAACACCGGCACCGGCCAGGCCGTCCCCGCGTGGCAAATCCGCCCCGCCGGCGACGCATGGGTGCGCGCCCGCCGCGAGACGAACACCATGCCGCAATGGGCCGGCTCCTGCTGGTATTACCTGCGTTATCCCGACCCGGAAAACGACCGCGCCTTCGCCGACCCCGCGCTCCTCAAATACTGGGGCGTGCCCGACCTCTACGTCGGCGGCGCCGAGCACGCCGTGCTGCACCTCCTCTACTCGCGCTTCTGGCACAAAGTCCTCTTTGACATCGGCGCCGTCCCGCAAAACGAGCCTTTCAAAAAACTTTTCCACCAAGGCATCATCCTCGGCGAAGACGGCGAAAAAATGTCCAAAAGCCGCGGCAACACCGTCAACCCGGACGACATCATCAAGACGCACGGCGCCGACACGCTGCGCCTCTACCTGATGTTCCTCGGCCCGCTCGAGGCGATGAAACCCTGGAACCCGCAAGGCATCGAAGGCGTTCACCGCTTCCTGCAAAAAGTCTGGCGCGAAGTCATCGGACGCGAAGGCGGCATCAACGAAAAAATCTCCGCCACCGCGCAGGACGGCGAGGAACTCACAAAACTCCTCCACGAAACGATCAAAAAAGTCACCGACGACATCGACAGCCTGCGCTTCAACACCGCGATATCCGCGATGATGATATTCAGCAACGCCCTGCAAAAAGCGCCGGTCGTGAACCGCGCGACGGTGCTTGCGTTCATCCAGATACTCGCGCCCTTTGCGCCGCACATCGCGCAGGAACTCTGGACGCGCCTCGGCGGCCAGGGCGACATCCTCGACGCGCCCTGGCCGAAACACGACGCCGCCCGGCTCGTGGTGACGGAGCAAAAAATCGTGATCCAGGTGAACGGCAAAAAACGCGGTGAAGTGATGCTCCCCGTCGGCGCGACGCAAGACGCCGCCCTCGCCGCCGCGAAAGGAAACGCCGAAGCCGCCCCGCACCTCGCCGGCAAAGAGATCAAAAAAGTGATCTACGTTCCGGGACGGATTTTGAATCTGGTGGCGATGTGATCGCCCATGGCAGCGGGGCAATCGCCCACGCGACAGCGACTGGGAGCGCCGGCATCCTGCCGGCACTGGTTTTTTGGGGGCGGTATCCAAACCTGCCGGCAAGATGCCGGCGCTCCCAGTCGCTGTCGCGTTTTTTCTCACGCTGCGTCTGCCTGGTTTGCATCCTGTAAATCCTGTTCATCCTGTCCTGAATTTTCCTCCTGAAATGTAGACAGGATGAACAGGATTTACAGGATGTCGGAAAACGACCATATTTCGCGTTCATAATCCCATGAGCACACGCATCTGCCTCGCCCTGTTTACCGAACTGATTTTCAGCTTCGCAATCTGCATCGCGCGGATCCCGCTTTTCGCACAAACCGCACCCGCTCCCGCCCTGCTGTCGGACAAGACCGGCGTTCTCACTGCCATCGCGATCATCGAGGAAAGATTGCCCGAGCGGGTGGCGTTTGAGGCCGCGGCATTGCTGATGCGCTGCGTCGAAGACAGCGAGGATGTTGTTATCACACTTGCGCCAACCATAACGCCGTGGTTTCAGGAAAATGGTGGATTTGAGGATGAGAAAGCGGCTGATGGCGCCCGGATGATGCTGCTTGTCGCATACGAGGCGGGGAATGTGAAAACGCAGCTTGTCCAAGGAAACACCAAGGAGGATTTTCGCGCGGGTTGGCTCATGGCGATTCGCGTGCATCGGCGTTTTCCAGAGTTCGGCCTGGGCAAATTCCCCTCCGTTGAACGTCTCGCGGCGTTGGAAAGAGCTGGGTTTCTCACCGAATATGCCGGCATCATTGAGCGGGAAATATCCGCGGCCAGAAACGTCGCGCCGAAGCCGCCCATACCGGACAAGGAACGCCTCTCGCGCGATTACCTCGATCCGGCATTTGACCTCGCCCGGGCGCACAAGTTTGCGGAAGCCCATGCCATTTACGAAGCCTGGCTCGCGCAAAACCCGTTCGACGCCGAGGCGCATTGCGCATATGCAGGCGCGCTTCGTCTTGAGGCAAACGCGAGCAATGATTCCGCAAAGGCCGGGGCGCTGACCAAGGCTGCGCGTCCGCATGTGCTCAAGGCATTTGTGCTCGGTTCCAAGGACCCGCTGCTGGACAATTTTCTGGACATCACCAATCCCAACCGCCCGGCGGACGCTGTCGCTTTTTCAGACAATAAAAAAGCGCACGAGCGCATTGCCCGTGCCGAAAAGGCATTTGCGCAGCATCGTTACGCCGATGCGAGAAAGGAGTATCAACGCGCGCTCAAATACGACCCGAAATCCTATGTTGCGACACTCTACGTTGGAGACTGTTACTTTGTTGAAAAGAAATACGCCGATGCGATCCGTTGGTTCAACAAAGCCATCGAGCTGCAACCTCACATCGAGACGGCACACCGTTACATGGGTGATGCGCTTCTGCAAATGGGCAAACCAGAGGAAGCCATCGCCAAGCACATCGACGCGCTCCTGGCGGAACCGGCAGGCAAACTTCCGCGCGCCATGATGGAGCGCGTGGCCAAATCCGTGAACCGTCTCTACAAACCGTCACCGGTGAACAAGCTGCCGATGGGCGCGGTGTCATTCGATCTGGAGAAAAAGGAGATCGCGCTTGGTTTCGATTCCGCGACGCAATCACCGTATGTCACCGGCTATCTGATGGCTCGCGGCGCCTGGATAGGCGAGCAAGGAGCCGGCCACTTTCCCAAGGGGGAGAAACCGCGACATTGCGCCGCCGAGGAAGTGGCTGGACTGGGTCTGTTTTCGAAAGTCGTTTTGGAGCAGAATGGGAAAAACGACGCCGACGCATCCGACTGGCTTGCCGCAGCCGAGGCGATCAGGCGTCTCGAACAGGCCGGGTTGCTCGAAGCCTTTGTCTACATCGACCGGGCGGATGCTGACATTGCGAAGGATTATCCGGCCTATCGCGAAGAGCATCGCGATTTGCTCGTGCGTTACATTCGCGAATTCTGGCTCGCCGAAGAGCCGGCGCAGTAAACAGAAAATAGTTTACGCGCCAAGGCGTATTTTGAGTCTGGCGGCGGGGCAATCGCCCACGCGACAGCGCCTGGGAGCGCCGGCATCCTGCCGGCACTGGTCTTTTGGGGCGGCATCCAAACCTGCCGGCAAGATGCCGGCGCTCCCAGGTGTTCCCAGACGCTCCCAGACGCTCAACCCACGTATTTCTGCACGATCGGGATGCGGCGGCCCGCGCCGAAGGCGAGCGGTGTGATTTTCAGGCCGGGGGCGGCTTGTTTGCGCTTGTATTCACTGAGGTCGATTTTGCGCGCGATGTCATTGACGACGGCGGCGTCGAATCCGCGCGCGATGAGTTCGCGGCGGCTTTCGCCTTCCTCGACGTAGCCTTGGATGAGCGCGTCGAGGATGTCGTAGGGCGGCAGGCTGTCCTGGTCGGTCTGGCCGGGGCGGAGTTCGGCGCTGGGGGGTTTGACGATGGTGTTTTGCGGGATGATTTCGCGGTCGCGGTTGATCCAGCGCGAGAGGGCGTAGACTTGCGTTTTCAACACGTCGGAGATCACGGCGAGGCCGCCGCACATGTCGCCATAGAGCGTGCAGTAGCCGGCGGCGGTTTCGCTTTTGTTGCCCGTGGTGAGGAGGAGCGAGCCGGATTTGTTGGAGAGCGCCATCATGAGCACGCCGCGGATGCGCGCCTGGATGTTTTCCTCGGCGACGTCGCGTGGGCGTCCGGCGAAGATCGGGCCGAGCGCGGTCTCGCACGCGGCGACGGCGCCGGCGATGGGGATGGTTTCGAAACGGATGCCGAGGTTTTGCGCGAGGGCGCGCGCGTCGTCGCGCGAGTGTTGCGAGGAAATCGCGGAGGGGAGCGAGACGCCGGTGACGTTTTCCCTGCCGAGGGCCTCCGCGGCGAGCACGGCGACGAGCGCGGAGTCGATGCCGCCGGAGAGCGCGACAAGGGCGCGCTTGAATCCGGATTTTTGCGCGTAATCGCGCAGGCCGAGCGTGAGCGCAGCGTAGATGCTGGCTTCGCCAGAGAGGGGGGCGGGCGCGGGCGGCGTGGGCGATGCAGGCGGCGCGGGCAAGGTGGGCGGAGTGGGCAGATCGGACAGATCAGCCAGATCAGCCAGATCGGACAGATCCGCCCGATCAGCCAGATCAGCCCGATCCACCCACTCCGCCCGATGCGCGATATCGATGACCCGCAGTTCCTCGGCGAAGGCGGCGAGGCGGGAAACCACATTTCCGTTTTCGTCCACCACCAGTGATTGTCCGTCGAAGATCAGCTCGTCGTTGCCGCCGATGGCGTTCACGTAGACGAGCGGGCAGCGCAGGGTGCGCGCGGCGTCGGTGACGAGCTGCTCGCGGACGTGGCCCTTGCCGTGATGCCACGGGCTGGCGGAGATGTTTATCGCGAGGCCGGGGTTTTGCGCGGCGAGCGCGGCGACGGGATTGGCGCGATAGAGGCGGCTGGTGTCGATGAGCGGGTTTTTCCAGAGGTCTTCGCAGATGGTGACGCCGATGCGCAAGCCGCCGTGGTGGATGACACGCGGGGCGCCGGCGGCTTCGAAGTAGCGGTCTTCGTCGAATACGTCGTAGGTGGGCAGGAGCGATTTGCGGGCGATGCCGGTGATCGCGCCGTTGTGGCAGAAGGCGGCGGCGTTGAAAAAGCGGCGTCCTTCGGCGGAGGGGTTTGTCTCGACGAAGCCGACCAGCGCGGGCACGGCGCCGATGTTGGCGGCGATTTCGTTGATGGAGTCCTCGTTGCCGGGCACGAAGCCGCGCTTGAAAAGCAGGTCGCGCGGCGGATAGCCGGTGACGGCCAGCTCGGGGAAAACAACGAGTTCCGCGCCTTGGGCCGCGAGCGTGCGATAGGTGTCGAGGATTTTGGCGCGATTGCCGGCGAGATCGCCGACGGTGGTGTTGATTTGTGCGAGGCCGATGCGCATGTGAATTGGGAAAGAGTGAAGAGCGCGGAATGAGCGGTGAAAAGAGGAAAAGGGGGAAAAAGGGGAAAGTGGAAAAGTGGAAGCGGCATCCTGCCTACTCTGCCCGCTTGTTTGTTTTCCTAAAAAGCGGCGGGCCGCCGTTTCTACTTTTGTTTCCATTTTTAAATGCCGTTGCGCGGCGCGGACATTTGCGTTTTTTCGGCGGTCCGTGGATATTCCGCCAAAGTTCAACGTTCTCGGCGTCGGCGTGCATGCGTTGCGTTTCGCGCAGGCGCGCGAGCTTGTGCTCGGGCAGGCGCGGGAGCGGCGCGGCGGGTATGTGTGTTTTTGCGATGCGAACAGCATTTCGTGCGCGCGGCGCGATCCGGCGCACCGGGCGGCGCTGGCGGGGGCGTTTTTGGTGACGCCGGACGGCATGCCGCTCGTGTGGCTCGGGCGGCGCGCGGCGAATAAAAACATGACCGCGCCCGTCGAGCGCGTCTACGGGCCGGACTTGATGCTCGCGCTTTGCGAAGCAGGCGTGGGCGCAAGCGCAGGCGTGGGCGCAGACGCGAGCGTGAGCGTGGGCACGGGTGCGGACGCGGGCGTGGGCGCAGGCGTGGGTGCGGATGCAGGCGCGGATGGCAGCGGACTGACGCATTTTTTCCACGGCGGCGGCGAAGGCACGGCGGAGTTGCTGGCGAAAAAATTGAGCGCGCGTTTTCCGGGCTTGCGTGTCGCGGGTGTGAAGACGCCGCCGTTTCGCGAACTCGACATGGCGGAAATGGCCGTGCTCGCCGCGCGGATAAACATGCTCAAGCCGCATTTTCTGTGGGTGGGCCTGGGCACGCCGAAGCAGGAGAAATTCATGACGCAATTTGCCCCGCGCATCGCGACGTCGGGCACGGTGATGCTCGGCGTGGGCGCGGCGTTCGATTTTTTGTCGGGCCGCGTGAAACAGGCTCCGCGCTGGATGCGGCGCGGCGGGCTGGAGTGGTTTTATCGTTTGTGCGCCGAGCCGCGCCGCCTCGCGCCGCGATATTTTAAAAACAATCCGCTGTTCGCGGCGCGCGTGCTGGCGCAGGTGACGGGATTGAAAAAGTATCCGATGGAGTGAGGTAAAGTGGCGTGGCGTGGTGCGGCGTGGCGTGATGTGTGGTGTGATGCGATGCGTGGTGTGATGCGCGATGCCTCCATGCTCGCGATGCCTCCAGGCTCGCGACGCTATTCACGCCATTCAACACGGAGCTGGAGACCCGCGCACGCAGAGCAGGCAGGAGCGGCAGGTTGTGCTACTTCCTGTCGCTCCTGCCTGCTCTGCCCTCTTAACTGATGTTACGCGGATGGCGGGATTCCGTAGGGCCTGACCTTGTGTCAGGCCGCGAATTACCAGTGTGGCCTCCCACGCGTATACGGCCTGACACAAGGTCAGGCCCTGCGGAATCAGCCGGATGCGTAACATCAGCTCTTAATATCAACTATGTTATTATTGAGAGCATCCTTGGTAGAATTCGGACGCCGTCCGGCAACGGCGTTGCAGAGTTTCGTCCCGCGAAAACCCCCGTGAAAACTCCGGCGAAAACCGGCTCACACCAGTTTCTGCTTTTCCTTTTTCAACACGCCGATGCAGGGCAGGCCGCGATAACGTTCGGCGTAGTCGAGACCGTAGCCGACCACGAACTTGTCGGGAATCTCGAAGCCCGTGAAATCCGCCTCGAAGTCCACTTCGCGACGGCCTTTTTTGTCGAGGAGCACGCACGTGCGCAGGCTTCTGGGGTTCTGTTTTTTCAACAGTTTCACGACGGCGGAGAGCGTTTTGCCGGTGTCGAGAATGTCGTCGATCACGAGCACGTCCCTGTCCTCGATGTCGAGCGTGAGGCTGTGCAGCAGCTTCGGCTTGCCGTGCGATTTGGTGCTGTTGCGGTAACTGAAAATGCGGACGCAATCCAACCGGATCGGGTTGCGCACCTGGCGGAGCAGGTCGGCGGTGAAGAAAATCGCGCCGTTGATGATCGGCACGATGGTGATCTCCCCCCTGCCATAGGTTTTGCTGATCTGCGCGCCGAGCGTTTTGAGGCGGCGTTTGATGGCGTCGGGCGTGACGAGGACGCTTTCGAGATCGGCGTGGAGCGGAACTTTTGCGGAAATTTTTTGGCGCGGCATGGGATTTGAAAAATAATGCCTTATCTCGATACGCCCATCACCCGCCCACTGGCAACACGGTTCGTCCGGATTTTCACCCGAATTTTCGTTCGGATTTTCGTTCGGATTTTTCAACCGCGCCTATGAGACCGCCCTGCCTTTTTGCGGGAGAAACGCCAGGGCGATCACGAGCAGCATGGCCGCGACAAATGCCGCGAGCGCGATGGCGCCGCCGCTCGTGAAACCGTAGCTGTGCAGGCCGACTTCGAGGAGATTGGTGCCAAACCAGCTCCACGCCGTGACGATATTTCCGAAGACGGCCATCGCCATGAGGCCGCGCGCCTTCACCAAACCGCCCCGGCGCGCGTGCAGGAACACGGCGTTCCAGATCACGATGATGAGCGCGCCGTTTTCCTTCGGGTCCCAGCCCCAGAAACGTCCCCAGGACTGGTCGGCCCAGATGCCGCCGAGCACGGTGCCGGCGAAGCTGAACAATGTCGCGAAGCACACGATGCCGTAAACCATGCGCGTGATGGCGGCGGTGGTTTCGCGGGTGGGCGCGCGCGTGAAGGCGCGCAGGAAAATGCCAATCGTCGCGAGGATGCCCGCGAGAAACATGGCCGCGTAGCCAAACGTGATCGTGACCACGTGCGTCGCCAGCCAGAAATTGCTGTCGAGCACGGCCTGCATCATTTCGAGCGTGTCGCCCGAGAGCGAGAGATGGTGCGCGATCAGGAGCGCGCAAAAACCGATGATGCCGCCGGCCATGCTGCCGGTTGCGTTGCGGAAAACGATTTCGAGCACGAGGCAAAGCGTCACGGCAAACCAGGCGACCCCGAGCGCGGACGAGTAGAGGTTCGTGACGGGCGGGTAGCCGCCGAGCCACATGCGCGTGAGGATGCCCGCCGTGGTGACGAGCCACGCGAGCGCCATCAGCCAAAGCGCGGCGCGGCGGAGCACGGCGGGCCAGCGCAGCCACGACACGGCGGAGCACAGAAACACGATCACGAAGAGAATCGAACTGTGATAAAACAGCCCCGCGTGGTTGAACGCCGTCTCGATGGAGGCTTTGCTCATCGCGTCGGGAAAACGTTTGGCGAGGTCGGCGTGAAACAGGCGGATGATTTCGTTGAACTCCCCCGCCTTCTGCGCGCGCCATGTGTGGGCGAGGCCGATGTAGGCGAGCGCGGCGGGGGTGACGGTTTTGTTTTGCGCGTCGGTGAGCAAAACTTCGCCCGGTTTGCGCCATTCGCCGTCGGGCGCGACGGGCGCGGCGGATGCGCCGGACGCGGCGG
>JAISGL010000001.1 GCA_031263125.1 Opitutaceae bacterium
GGCACCTTTCTCACCCTCGACAACATCCAAATCATAGGCGTCGCCTACGACCCCGTGCAGGGCCTGATGGTGGTCTGGCAGGGCGGCGACGGCACCTGGGGCGTGACCCCTGCCGGCAAACTCTGGGCCAACGCGGACAGCTCCAACACCGGCGCATGGGCGGGCGGCTTCGCCACCTTCGGCGGCGCGGCGGGCACCGTCACGGTGGATTCCGCCGGCGCGCCTGTCACCTTCGCCGGCGCGGAGTTTCTCACCACCGGCTACACCATCACCGGCGGCGAACTCACCACCGAGACCGAAACCGTGGAGCTGCGCGTGGCCGGGGGCGCGACCGCCACCATCGCCTCCAAAATCACCGGCACCGGCGGCCTCGCACTCACCGGCGCCGGCACGCTCATCCTCTCCGGCGCCGGCGACTACGAAGGCGCCACCACCATCGGCGCGGGCACGCTGCTCATCGACGGCGACCAATCCGCCGCCACCGGCGCGCTCACCGTCGCCCCCGGCGCCACCCTCGGCGGCGCGGGCACGAGCGGCGGGCACGCCACCATCGCCGCCGGCGGCACGCTCCTGGGCCGCTCCGGCGCCACCCTCACCCTCGCCGGCCTCACCCTCGACGCGGACGCCCGCGTCGCCGTCACCCTCGGCGCGCCCGACGCCGATACCGCCGGCGCCCACCCGCTCTTCCAAATCAACGGCGACCTCACCCTCGACGGCTGGCTCGACATCACCAACGCCGGCGCCTTCGGCCCCGGCCTCTACCGGCTCTTCAACTACACCGGCGCGCTCACCGACCGCGGCCTCGCGCTCGGCGCCCTCCCCGCCGGCGTGAGCACGGACGAACTCACCGTGCAAACCGACACCGGCGCCCGGCAGGTCAACCTGGCCTTCGCCGCCCTGGCGCGCAACTTCTGGGCCGGCGGCTCCGGCATCTGGAGCGCCGACCCCGCCGGCGCCGGCTGGACGGCCATCGGCGGCGTCTCGCCCGGCGCGTGGGAGACCGGCGCCCTCGCCATCTTCCAAGGCGCCCCCGGCATCGTGACGGTGGACACCTCCGCCGGCGCGGTGGCCTTTGCCGACATGCAGTTCTTCACGCACGGCTACACTCTCGCGGGCGACGCGCTCACGCTCGCCGGCGCCGACGGCGCAGCCGGCATCCGCGTGGGCGACGGCACCGCCGCGGGCAAGGCGTTTTCCGCCACCATCGCCGCGCCCCTCACCGGCGCCGGCGGCCTCGTGAAAAACGACCTCGGCACCCTCATCCTCACCGGCCCCAACACCTACACGGGCGCGACCCGCGTCGGCGCCGGCACACTGCTCATCGACGGCGACCAGTCCGCCGCCACCGGCGCGGTAACGGTGGACACAGGCGCCACCCTCGGCGGCGCAGGCACGACCGGCGGCACAGTGACGGTGAAAACCGGCGGCACCCTGCTCGGCCAGACCGGCCGCACCCTCACCATGTCCGGCCTTGCCCTCGAAGACGGCGCGATAATCCAGGCCACCCTCGGCGCACCCGCCGCCGCCACCGGCGACGACGCCAGCGCCCACCCGCTCTTCCAAATCAACGGCGACCTCACCCTCGACGGCACGCTCAACATCACCGACACCGGCGCCTTCGGCATCGGCCTCTACCGGTTGATCACCTACACCGGCGCACTCACCGACCGCGGCCTCGCACTGGGCCTCCTCCCCGCCGGCGTGAACCCCGGCGACCTGACCATCCAGACCGGCGAGGCCCATGCCATCAACCTGCTCTATCTCGACAGCGTCACGCCGCTGCCCGGCTGGATCGGCGGCAGCGGCATCTGGTCGGTTTCGCACTCCTCGGCCAACTGGAGCAACGGCACGCTCACGGACGGCTGGCGCCCGGGCTTCGCGCTCTTCCAAGGCGACGCCGGCACGGTCGAAGTGGACACGACCGCCGGCGCGGTCGAGATCACCGGCATCCAGTTTGCCACCGGCGGCTACCTCGTCACCGGCGGCGCGCTGACCACGAACACCGCCACGACCACGATCCGCGTGGGCGACGGCACCGTGGAGAGCGCGGGCCACCGCGCCACCATCGCCTCGGCCATCACCGGCTCCGGCGGCATCGAAAAAACCGACCACGGCACGCTCACCCTCTCCGGCGCCAACACCTACGGCGGCGACACCGTGGTCACGCTCGGCGTGCTGGAAATCTCCGCCAACGCCAACCTCGGCGCGACCACCGCCGGCCTGACCCTCAACGGCGGCACGTTGCGCACCACCGCCGGCTTCAGCAGCGCCCGCACCGTGACGCTCGGAGCCGCCGGCGGCGTGCTCGACACCGGCGCCAGCGACCTGACGCTCAGCGGCGTCATCGGCGGCGCGGGCGATTTGTCCAAGACCGGCGCGGGCCTGCTCACGCTCTCGGGCCGCAACAACACCCACACCGGCACGACCACCATCGCCCAAGGCGCCATCGCGCTGAACAACAGCAGCCTGTCCGCGACCCTCATCGGGCCGGGCGCGCGCCTCGCCGGCTCGGGCACGATCCGCGGCCATCTCGCCAACCACGGCCTGCTCAGCCCCGGCGCAATCGCAGGGACGAGCGCGGGCGCGTTCGCGGTGGAAGGCGATTTTGTCCAAGACGCAACCGGCACCCTCCACATGAAACTCGCCTCGGCCAGCTCCCATGACCGGCTCACGGTCAACGGCGCGGCCAGCCTCGCCGGCAACCTCACCGTTACGGGCCTGGGCGATTTCGTGCCGCAGGCGGGCCAGACCTTCACCCTCCTGACGGCGGCGGGCGGCGTCTCGGGCGGATTCGACACCGTGGTCTCGGACTGGGACGCGTTGTCGGCCATGTTGCGCTTCGAAGCAGCCTATGGCGCCGGCGCGGTGACGCTCTCGCTGGCGCAGCTCCCCTTCGCCGCCCTCGAAGACGCCACGCCCAACCAGCTCGCCATCGGGCAGGCGCTCGACGCGGGCATCGCCGCGGGCCGCTTTGCGCCGCTGCAACCCGCGCTCAACGCCATCCCGACCCGTGCGCAAGTGCTCGCCGCGCTCAACCAACTCACGCCGCAACTCCACGAACGCTGGTTCCGGCAGGCCGTTTACAGCGCGGGCGCGACCGTGCGCTCCGCCGAAAGCCGGCTGGCCGGCGCCGACGCGCGTGCCGAAGGCGGCCTCTGGTTTGAAATGACCCGCCGCGAAACCCGTTTCGACGCGACCGCGGATCTCTCCCGGGCCGAAACCACCGCCAACGGCGTGGTGGTGGGTGGCGACATCCCCGCGGGCGAGTCGCTGCAACTGGGCGTGCTCTTCAACTACACCGACGAAGACATGAAATCCGCCCAGGCGGGCGGCGGCGGCGCTGGCAGCGGCAGTGGTAGTGGTAGTGGCAGTGGCAGCGGTAGCGGTAGTGGTAGCAGCACCGCTGCCGGTGGCGCCACCACCGACATCGAACGCTTCTCCGTGTTGCTCTACGGACGCCACCAGTTGAAGCGAGGCCACCGGCAGGAGTCGCTGTTTTTCGAGGCGGCGGTGGGTGGAAGCTATTCCGACCTGGCCTCGCGCCGTGAGATCGTGTTGCCCGCGTATGCAGCCGTGGCCGAGGGTGAGACGCATGGCCGCGCCCTGATCGCCAGCCTGCGCGCCGGGTATCCGTTTGCGCGGGGCGCGTTCCGCCTGACTCCGTATGCGGGATTCCAATACACCGGCTGGTCGGCGGACGACATGGCCGAGGAAGGCGCCGGTGACGCCTCGCTGACGTTGCGCAAGCAGACGGGCGAGTCGCTGGCCTCGCGGCTTGGAGTGAACCTCTCGTGGTCCCACGCCGGACGGCGCGGCATCACGCTGATCCCGCGAGTGGACGTGGCGTGGCGGCACGAGTTCAAGGACGCCCCGCTCGAAATCGACGCGGAGCTGGGTGGCACGGCATTGACGCTACGTGGACGCAAACCGGACACCGACGGCTTCCAGGCTGCGCTGGGGTTGGACGCGGTATTCCGCAACGGCCTGGCCGCCCACCTGCGTTTCAGTGGCGAGTGGACCACCGCGGCCAGCGAAGCGCTGGAAATCCGTGGAGGCATCGAATTCCGCTTCTGAGAGAGGCGGCCCCGAGGACGCGCACGCCCCCGCGCGCGTCCCTTGGCGAACCGCCCGCCGCCGTGCGTGTCTCCGCCGCCGTGCGCGGCGCGACACAAGGTCGCGCCCTACATGGCCCCGCCGCCGTGTCTACCCCGTAGGGCCTGACCTTGTGTCAGGCCGCGACCGCCCCCGTGCCCCGGCCCCCGCCGCTTCAGCCCTTCAGCCCTGCAGTCCTTCAGCCCTTTCCCCCCCCCCCCGCCCTCCTTGTCTTTCATACATTTTTCCAACGAACGGTATTCCGGTGCTCCGCTGCCTGTGTGAATATCGGCGGCGTATTTTATCAAAACCGCCGTGTCCCCTTCTTCATTTTCCGCAGTTCCAAAACAGACGCGCACGCTCTCACTCGGCGTGATTTTTCTCACGCTCTATATCGACCTCGTCGGTTTCTCGATCATCTTTCCGCTGGCGCCCGACTTGCTCAAACACTACCTCGCGCTCGATGGCGCGGGCGGCGCGCTCGGCTGGTTTCTCGCGCGGCTCACCTCGGTTTCCGCCGCGCTCGGCAACACCGCGCATCTGCCGGAGGTGCTTTTTGGCGGCGTCATCAGCTCGGTGTTCGCCGCGCTGCAATTCGTCTTTGCCCCGCTTTGGGGCGCGCTCTCCGACCGCATCGGACGCCGCGGCGTGCTCCGCTTCACCGTGCTCGGCACGGCGGCGAGCTATCTGCTTTGGGCGTTCAGCGGCTCGTTCTGGCTGTTCCTCGGATCGCGCGTGCTGGCGGGCGCGTTTGGCGGAAACCTCTCTGTCGCGACCGCCGCCGTCGCCGACGTGACGACGCGCGAGGAACGCTCCAGGGCCATGGGACTCGTCGGCGCGGCGTTCGGACTCGGCCTCGTCACCGGGCCGCTCGTGGGCGCGTTTTCGGCGCAGGTCAACCTGTCCGGCCTGCATCCCCCGCTTGCCGCGTACGGCGTGAATCCGTTTTCGATGCCGGCGCTGATTTCGTTTGCGCTCGCGCTCGTCAACCTCGCCTGGATCAACGCCCGCTTTCACGAAACGCTTCCGACCCCGGCGCGCACCGAAGCGCGCATCGGGACGCGCACCGAAGCGCACACCGGGACGCGCATCGGGATGCGCGTCGAAGCGCACATCGGGACGCGCACCGAAGCGCACACCGGGGCCGCGGGGAGCGTGCGCGTGCGCAATCCGCTCCGCGCCATCCTCTCGCTCGACAACGCGCCGGTGCGCGGCGTGAACCTCGTCTCGTTCATCTACTCGCTCGCGTTTGTGGCGATGGAAACCTCGCTCGTGTTTCTGGGCGCGGAACGCTTCGGCTACACCGCGCGCGAAAACGGCATGCTCATGGGCTTCCTCGGCCTGTGCTCGATTCTCACGCAGGGCATGATCGTGCGCCGCCTCTACAAACGCCTGCGCGAAACCACCGTGCTCGCGTGCGGCCTGGTGTGCTCGATGCTCGGGTTTGTCGCGACGGGTTTCGCCGCGTCGCCCGCCATGCTTTGCGCCGGCGTCGCGCTGCTCGCGCTCGGCGGCGGACTCATCAATCCGTCCATGACCGGGCTGATTTCCCTTTATTCAAGCGCGGCGGAGCAGGGCAGGGTGCTCGGCATTTTCCGCTCGCTCGGCGCGCTCGCCCGCGCGGTGACGCCCGTCGTCGCGGGCGTTGTTTTTTTCACGGCGGGGGCGCGCGTGCTGTATGCAATTGCAGCCTTGCTTGCCGCGGTCGCTTGGGGGTTAAGTCAGCGCCTTCCACAACCTGACAAAAACCTGCCCGCATGACGTCCCGCAACGTGCCAGAATCAAAACCTCCGCTTGCAAAGACCCTTCGCGTTTTCGCGCTGGCGGCGCTGTCGCTGTCGCTTGCCTTTGCGACGCTGTTTTCGGCGGGGTGCTCGGGCGTGCAGCAGCAGTTGATGCGTTTCTACAAACGCGAATCGCGCCCCGGCCACACGCGGATTTCCGAGCCGGTCACCTTCGTGCCGGCGCGCGTCGAGGCGAACTATTTCATCGTCGAGGTCAAGTGGGACAAGCACGGCCCGTGGCGTTTCATCGTGGACACCGGCTCGTCGGTCACGCTCCTCTCGCCCGAATACGTGAGACGTTATCCGGCGGGGAAAAAGGACGGCGACAGCGCCCGCGCCATCAACGTGCGCTCGGCCACCGGCGGCGTGCAAAAACTCCCGCCCGCCAACGCGCGCATCATCAAGCTCGGCGACGCGCTGTTCTACAACGTCCCGGTGCTCGTCTACGATTGCGCGGAACTGTCCGCGCACTTCGGCATGAAGATCGACGGCGTCATCGGTTTCCCGCTCTTCCGCGACACGGTGTTCTCGCTGGATTACCCGAACGGGCGCCTCATCATCAGCCGCCGCTCGGCGGTCGTTTCCGTGCCGGGCACGGTGGTCAGATTCAACAACGAAATCCGCGCGCCGATCATCCCCGTGAGCATCGGCGGCGAGACGTTCACCGTGCTGATCGACTCGGGCAGCGACGGCGCGCTCGTGCTCAACCCGCTCGGATTGAAGCCGCGGTTTGAGCAGGAGCCGCGCACCGGCGCCACGGTCGGCACGCTCCTGGGCGACCGCGTGCAGGAAATCGGACGCCTCTCCACGCCGCTGCGCATCGGCGACGGCGCGATGATTGACAAACCGGTCGTGGACATCACCGACCAGCTCTCGGCAATCGGCGGCGAGATTTTGAAAAACTACTGCCTCGTGTTCGACTCCAAGCTCGGCACGGTGACGTTTCAGCGCGCCGAAGCCGGGCCGCTCGCGATGGGGCCGCAACGCAGCGCGGGCATCTCCTTCACAAAAACGCCCGCCTACTGGCGTGTGGCGTCGGTCGTGCCCGGCTCGCCCGCGGAGGCCGCCGGCGTGCAGGTTGGTGACATCGTCGCGCGCATCAACGGCGAGCCGGTGTCCGACTGGCAGTTGCAACGCTACGACACGCTCGTGCGGACGGCGGCGGAAATCACCTGCACCTTTGTCCGCGGCGCCCGCGAGAACCCGATGGTGATCCCGGTGTTTGATTTGGTGAAGTGATGCTGCGAAATGGCGTGATGCGGTGAGGCGATGAAGCGAGGCGGCGAAGTGATGAAGTGAGGCGGTGAGGTGATGCGGCGGAGTGAGGCGGTGAGGTGATGCGATGAAGTGAGGCGGTGAAGTGAGGCGATGAAATGACGCGTTTTGATGTTTCGGTTTGTTGGGCGGTTTGGAGATCGCCGCTCCGGTTGCGTCCGGGCATGCGATTTGGTGCCAGCCCCGACGCGGGCGAGACGCCCGCGCTACTCCCGGAACGCGGGTGGGATGCGAACGCGCATTGGGTCAGGTGGATTCACCGGGCGATTCACTGGCAGGGTATAATCGCGAAAGGTAGCAAGCGAGTGAGGGACCCGGAGCAGAAGTGAAGGGAGAGCGTCGAAGGGCGCACAAACGGCGAAGCCGTTTCCTAGTGAAGCCCAGGGTTGCGACGCAGTCGCTACCCTGGGAAAGAGGATAAAATTGTCACAACCCCAACGGGGTTGCCTAGGATTGAACCGCCGAATCGCGGATGATTTATGACAATGTCATCAGGCAACCCCGTTGGGGTTGTGTGATTATTATCGGATGTCCCAAGGCAGGCGACGTTGTCGCCAGCCTTGGGCTACAATAGGCAACGGCTTCGCCGTAGCTGCCTCTCGCAATGAATAGCCTGCCCCGCATTAGCATTGCGCTTGCGCGTTTTCGCTTTTTCAAATCCGCAACCTGCAATCCAGACTGCAACCCGCAATCCAGAATCCGCAAACCAGAATCACAAAATCCAGAATCATCCCATGCCTCTCACATTCGACAAACCGCTTCCCGAACTGCGCACGTACCGCGGCACCAATCCGCGTCCGGCTGATTTCGACGCCTACTGGCGCACGGCGCTTCGCGAGCTTGACGCAACGCCCGCAAATGCGGAGCTGACACCCAATCGCACCATCAGGCCCGCGGGGGTGGAGTGCTTCGATTTGTGGTTCGACGGCGTGCGCGGCGCGCGCATCCACGCGAAATATCTGCGGCCGGCGCGTTCGCATTTTGACGGGGATGACACGGGCGGCGCGAAACGTTGTCCGGCGGTTTTGATGTTTCATGGTTATTCGGGCAACAGCGGCGACTGGATGGACAAGCTCGCGTATGTGTCGCAGGGCTTCTGCGTCGCGGCGCTGGACGTGCGCGGGCAGGGCGGGCTGTCGGAGGACGTCGGCGGCGTGAAGGGCAACACGCTTCGCGGGCAGATCATCCGCGGACTCGATGATCCCGACGCGCAGAAATTGTTTTTCCGCGATGTGTTTCTGGACACGGCGCAACTGGCGCGCGCGGTGATGTCGTTTCCCGAGGTCGACGAAAAACGCGTCAGCGCGACGGGCTGGTCGCAGGGCGGCGCGCTCACGCTCGCGTGCGCCGCGCTTGAGCCGCGCATCAAACGCGCCGCGCCGGTGTATCCGTTTTTGTGCGATTACCAGCGCGTCTGGCAGATGGACATGGCGAAGGATGCGTATGAGGAGTTGCGTTATTTTTTCAGGCAGCACGATCCGCGTCACGAGCGGGAGGATGCGCTTTTTGAGAAGCTGGGTTACATCGACTGCCAGAATCTCGCGCCGCGCATCAAGGCGGAGGTCATGCACGGCATCGGCTTGATGGACACGGTCTGCCCGCCGTCGACGCAGTTTGCCGCCTACAACAAAATCAGGGCGAAAAAGCAGATGGTGATTTATCCGGATTTCGCGCACGAGGGGCTGCCGGGGATGCATGACAGGATTTTCGAGTTCATAACATTTGCCAAATGATTGGAGCAAATCCCAAGGGGCCAAATCCCGAGGAGCAAAGGGCCAAATTCCAAGGAGCAAATCCCAATGAGCAAATCCCAAGGGCCAAATCCCAATGATCAAACTGATGTTACGCGGACGGCTGATTTCGTAGGGCCTGACCTTGTGTCAGGCCGCGCCCGCGTGGGAGGCCCCATTGGTAATTTGCGGCCTGACACAAGGTCAGGCCCTACGTGCCGCGTAACATCAGTGATCAAATTCCAAATTCCAAATCCCAAGGGCCAAATTCCGATGAACAAATTGCAAGGGCCAAATTCCAGAAGGGGGGCGGGGGGCGGTATGATTTGCGGAATTTGCGGACATGCGAACGCCACTTCTCCCGCGGAGAGCCTATGAGTCTTCAGCGTGATTATATTTTGCGGTTGCTGGATCAGTTGCGGGAATTTCTCGCGCAGATCGCGCGGCTGCGCGGGGCCGGGAGGCCGGACGACGCGTTGCTGGCGATTTTGCAGGCGCAGGAGCGGTTGTTCGGGCGCGAGGCGTCGTTGTTCATGGGTCTCGCGCCGGAGGAGCAGTTTCGCGTGCTGACGCTTGGGCAGGCGGCGGACGAGGCGCGCGGGAAGTGCGTCATGCAGGCCGATCTGCTGTCGGAAATGGCGCGTGTCTACGCATACAAGGAGCAGCAGGCGCTCGCGCTCGGCGCGTGGCACTACGCGCGGATGCTGCTGGAGCTGGCGGCGGAGAAATTTCCGGGCGCGGACGTCGGGGAGCGAATCGCGGCGGTGCGGCGCGAGATCACGTTGCTGCGATAAAATGTGGCCGCCGTGGTCGCGCAGCGCGGCAGGATTTCGTAGGGCCTGACCTTGTGTCAGGCCGCGAATTACCAATGTGGCCTCCTTCGCGAGCACGGCCTGACACAAGGTCAGGCCCTACGAACGAAATGGCCTTCGCGTTGCCCTCGCCGCGCACGTAGCGCAGGCTGCCAAGCCTGCTGACGAGGCGAAGCCTCGCCCGGTTTGAAAAAAAACGCACACCCGGTGGCGTGCGGCAG
>JAISGL010000036.1 GCA_031263125.1 Opitutaceae bacterium
GGTAGCACGGGCATCTTGCCCGTGGACGGCGCGAAGCGCCGCCCTCATACCGTCTCCGACGCGGGCGGGACGCCCGCGCTACGTGACACGGCGTATGTCGGTCCAGTTTTTGAGATGCGCCCCTCTGCTCATATCCTCCACCTTCTTTCTTGTCGCCGGGCGCGGCAGCGGTGATCGTCTGCCGCTTCACGGTTTCCCATGCAGAAAAAATTCACAGCGCGCGATTTTGACTTTGAAAAATATGAACCCTCCTTCTGGGCATTGAACGCCTGGTGGATGGCGCCGGCCGCCGTGTTCGCGCTCACCGTCGCGCTGACCGTGTTTTCGTTTCCGCCATCCAAGGCGATGGCGTTCGCCTACGTCTTCGCCGCGCCGGCGTGTTATTGGGCGCTCACAAAACCGCGCTTCAAAACCTACGCGCTCGTCATGCTCGCCGCGCAGGCCGTGGCGTGGACAATCATCCTCGCGTGGCTGCACCACGTGACGTGGGGCGGACTGCTCCTGCTCGGCCCGTTCACCGGCGCGTGGATCGGCGTGTGGCATCTCGCCGTGTGGCGGGCGTTGCGCGATTTTGTCGGGCGTCCGTTTCTCGTGCGCGTCGCGATCATGCTCGGGCTGGCCGCGCTGTGGGTGCTCATCGAGTGGACGCGCACGTGGCTGCTGAGCGGTTTTCCGTGGCTCCCGCTCGGCGCCAGCCAGTGGCGCAATATCGCCGTGCTGCAAATCGCCTCGTTCACGGGGCAGGGCGGAATCTCGTTCATGCTGATCGTGTTCAATTTCGCGTTCGCCGCCTACATGCACCGGCTGTTTCGCGAGCGGCAGTCCGGCATGCGCAGGCGCAGCCCCGAGTTCAGCGTGGCGCTGCTCGTGCTGCTGTTCGCGGTGGTTCCGTTTCTGGCCGACGTGTGGGTTCACAAACGCCCCGAAAACGTCGAGTCCTACGGACGTTTTGGACTCGTGCAGCCCGACATCCCGCAGTCCGTCAAGTGGAGCAGGGAAAACTCCGACCTCAGTTTCGACACGCTCGCCAGTCTCAGCATCATCTCCTCGCAAATGGCGGCCGACATCATCATCTGGCCCGAAGCCGCGCCGCCCTACGCCGTGCATGGCTGGCCTGACAGCGACAAACTCCGCGCGTGGCTGGACGAAGTCGCGACCAAGGCCAAGGCGCCAATCCTCACCGGCATCGTGACCGAGGACGACGCCTTCTACAACGCCGCCTGCGTGGTCGACCCGACGCGCGGCGGCGTGCAGCCCGGCGTCTACAAAAAACGCCACCTCGTGCCCTTCGGCGAATACGTGCCGCTGCGCCCGCTGCTCGGCTGGCTGGAAAAAGTGAGCGACGTGAGTTCGGGTGACACGAAGGCGGGCACGTCGGCGCAACCGCTTTTCGTGCGCTCCGGCGGCAAGCTCTTCGTCGCCGGCATGTTGATTTGTTACGAGGATATTTTCCCGGAGCTTGCGCGCGCCAACGCCCGCATGGGCGCCGACGTGCACGTGGTCGTCACGAACAACGGCTGGTTCGGCGAGGGTGGGGCGGCGTATCAGCACGCGGCGCACTCGGTTTTGCGCGCCGTCGAAACGCGCCGCCCCGTGATCCGTTGCGGCAACAGCGGCTGGAGCGGCTGGATCGACGAATACGGCGTGATCCGCGGCGAGATGACAAACCGCGACGGCACGATTTATTTTCGCGGCACGGACACCTTTGCGGTCACGCGCGACAAACGCTGGACCAGTCAGCAGAGTTTTTATGTGGAGCACGGCGACTGGTTCATGGGCGTATGCGGCGTGCTGGTGATTTTCGGCTGTGCGATGGCGCGCTTTTATCTTCCGCGCAACACCACCCCGCCGACCTACGCCGAGACGGTGCCGACAGAGTGAGCGAGCGGCAGGGAAGCGGCGTCGAAGCAATATCGGAGCAACATCGAAGCAGCGCCGAAGTAGCGTCGAAGCAGCGTCGGCCTCCAGCCGATGTTTTCTCCCTGGGAGCGCGGGCATCCTGCCCGCGAAAAACCGCCCGCATCTCCGCGCCCCGTTGACTTCCGCCGCCTCCTGCGAAAACATCGCCGCATCATGAATCTCCTCCGCTTCGTTACCCTTGCGTTCCTGCTGACTATGTTTTCCTGTCCATTATCAGCCGCTCCGATTGATCTCGCCATACCTGTTACTGAACTTTCCACCGCATGGCGAAAGTTAAACGACGCACAGCTTGCCAACAAGCCCAAGGATGCCATCGAAGCTTTGGATGTTATCAGAACCGAGTCGTTTGCTCAAAAAAACCATACGACTGCATTATGGGCAATCATCGCGAAGGCGCGAATTGAGTCTCAATTGGAAGACTATGGTTTGGCCCCCGCGCATTTCATCCGGGTGCTCACGCCGCATTTGCGACAAATTGGAGCCGATGGTGGTTTGCCGGCAAGCATGGGGCCACTTCTTGAGGCTGTACTGGCAAAGGCATGGTGGGAGTATTATCAGAAAAATCGCTGGCAGCTTCTGCGACGCACACAAACCGCCGTATCGCCAACCGACGATTTCACGACGTGGGACGCTCGCAGCGTGTTGCGGGAAACCGCTCTCCACTTTGATGCAGCGCTTGCAGAACCCGAAATGCTGCAAAAAATGTCGGTCGATGATCTCGGCATTTTGACTATTATGGGTTCGCTTCCCGACACTTACCGCCCTTCGGTATTTGATTTTCTGGCATGCCAGGCCATCGATTTTTTTAGCGCCGGAGAACAGGGTCTGTCTCTGTCAGAAGATGCTTTTGAACCGGATGCCGAGTCACCGCTTCTTGGTTCGCTCGAAGAATTTCTTGCGTGGCAGCCGGATGCTTCCGGCAACGGCGATTCGGCAATATTGCGTGCGATGCGGTTATATCAGACGCTCCTCCGGTTTCATCGGAATGACGCGGACAAGACCGCGCTTGCCGATGTCGATTTGCGCCGCATCACGTGGGCCGCAAAGGTGACAAACACCACGGGTGGCTCGCGCCACATCGGGCTGCTTGAAAAATATCTCAGACATTACGAAACGACTCCTCTTGCGAGTGCTGCGTGCGCGGCTTTGGCAGAGTTGCTGACAGACAAAGAGCCGGTGGCGGCACGGGATTTTGCGTTGCAGGCGCTGGCGCTCAAACCGTCTCCGTCAGTCGAGGCGATTTGTGAGAATATTCGGATGTCCATCGAGGCGCCTTCGATTCAATCCGTCGTTACAGAGCGCGCATGGACTGATCCCTGGCCTGAAATCGCGATCACATATCGCAATTATAGTAGAATCCACTTTGCCGCCATTCCTCGCGATTGGGCGGAGGAGCTTAATACGAGTTATCGCTCGCAAGAAGAGTCGATTGCCGCGTTGCGCGCGGTTACTCCCATCAAAAAGTGGGCCGTGGATTTGCCGGCGACCGAGGATATGCGCTATCGTACGGAAAAGATTTCCGCACCACGCGATCTCAAGCCCGGATACTATTATATCATTGCAAGCATCGACGAAAATTTTTCGACTGAGCCAGGTGCGCAAAATCGCATTGCCATTATGGATGTATGGGTAAGCAACCTTGCACTCGTTCTCCGACTTGAAGGCTTTGATAAAGTTGAAGGTTATGTGGTTGATGCCAGAAGCGGAGAGCCTGTGCCCAAGGCAACGGTTACGGCATGGCGTACCAAACGTAGCGAAGTCTATTCCGCTTTATCGGAAATAAAGACTGATAAAGCGGGTGTTTTTTCGTTTCCACTGCCGGACATAGATTGTCGCTATCAATTTCATGTGGCTGCCCCGGATGGAATGTGCATTGCCACCAGTAGTGCGATTTATCCCGACGATCCACCGGAAAAAGAACCCGCCCGGGATGCCGTTTTCTTTTTCACTGACCGCGCGCTTTACCGGCCCGGACAGACGATCCAATTCAAAGGCATAGCGATTCGGGCTGATGTTGAGAGGGAGAAATTCGAGATATTGGCGAACAAGTCTGTGACCGTTGTTTTGAACGATCCCAACAAAAAGGAAGCGGGTCGTCTCCAACTCAAAACAAATGCGTTTGGTTCCATTGCAGGCAGCTTCACGATTCCGTCCGGGCGTCTTGCGGGAAAATATACGCTTTCATCTCTCAAGATGGCGGACACTGATGCGTTTGTCAGAGTCGAGGAATACAAGCGTCCAAAATTTGAAGTCACGCTTCCCGCGTCCAAAACAGCTCCCAAACTCAATGACGAGGTTGTGCTGACGGGAAAAGCCACTGCCTACACAGGTGCGCCGATCGACAATGCCAAAATCACGTGGCGCGTTCGCCGCCTGACGCGCTGGCCGCTTTGGTGCTGGTGGGCGCAACCCTTACCCGCGCGGGAAATCGCCCACGGAGTTGCGGCGATTAATCACGACGGCTCATACTCAATTCGGTTCAATGCAATTCTAGATAAAACCGCCGATCCGAAATCCGAACCTGTATTTAATTATGAGGTGACTGTTGAAGTCACTGATATGACCGGTGAAAAGCAGGTGGTTATCCGGACTGTTTCCGTGGGTTATGCGGCCATCAAGGCTTTCATGTATGCTGATGAGTGGCAGACCGCCGGCAAGCCGGTGGAGCTTTCACTTTCCACAAAAACACTCGACGATGTTTACCTGGCGGCACAAGGCACGGTGATGATCCACCCGCTCAAACAACCTGCCGGTGTTGTGCGACCGGAACTGAATGAGCGTTACAGTAGCTATTCGTCACCTGCGCGTGAATGGCCTGAAGATGATCCTGTTGCCACGATTCCTTTCGACACCGCTCCGAAAGACGGCGCCGCAACCGGCATTACCACGGTTGCGGCAAAACTTCCCGCCGGTTTGTACCGCGCCATCATGCACACACAGGACCGCTTTGGCCGTCCGGTTACGGCGCGGAGCGATATTCGCGTTCTCGATCCCGAGTCCGTCACACACAAAATCAAAGAGCCATTTTCCGTCGTTCTCAAAAAAACCTTCGTGGAAGTCGGGGAAACTTTTGTTGCGATGTGGGGAAGCGGTTACAGCGATGCGAGAGCGTTTGTGAGTATCGAACGATATGGAAAGGTGTTGAAGCGTTTTTGGACAAAGCCTGGCGTTACTCAGCAGCGAATTGAATTGCCGGTAACCGAGGCCATGCGTGGCGAAATTACAATCTGTGTTTTTCAAGTGCGCGACAACTGCATGAGTTCGTATCTTGAAAAGATCGACATCCCATGGAGCAACAAGGAACTCGACATCACATGGGAACACTTCACGTCGAAACTTGCGCCCGGTGGACGTCAAACATGGACGGCCCGCATAATGGGTCCGAGTGCAAAACGTGCGGCGGCTGAATTCTGCGCCGTACTGTATGATGCGTCTCTCGATCAGTTTTCCCCGCACAAGTGGGATGATTTCAGCCATCTCTTCGAGATGCGCCAGGAGTTGTTTAACGACGAATATGATTACGACTGGGAATTTTCCAATGAAAACGCCCGGATGCATTGGGTGATTAATCATCAGAAAATTTCCTACCGGCAGGTGCCGAAGACAGCGGCGTTATATCGTCGATGGAATGACCAGTTTGACATGGAGGAAGGGAGAGGAGGCATCGTTTTTATGCAACAGGCCCATGCTTCCTCTGTTGGAAGTCGAACGGTTGTTTTGGCTGAAGCACGTATGGGCGGTCTTGATGAGACTGAAGTTTTATCGCCATTCGTGGTGCGTAGCGCAGCCGCCACGTCGTTTTCCAAAGCAAGTCCAACCAGTGCCAAATCTGTGCGACTTGCGTCCGATCAAACAACGATCGCGGGTGCATTAGTTGATCACAGCGCTCTAAAAAAGATACCGGCATTGCAAGCGAGTGCCGACCTCTCCACCGTCACCGCCCGCAAAAACCTCAGCGAAACCGCCTTCTTTTTCCCGCAACTGCGCACCGATTCCGACGGCTCGGTGCGCATGGAGTTCACGGCGCCCGAGGCGCTCACGCGTTGGAAATTCCTCGGCTTTGCGCACGACAAACAACTCCGCTCCACCGTCCTCACCGACACCGCCGTCACCGCGAAAGACCTCATGGTGCAGCCCAACCCGCCGCGCTTCCTTCGCGAGGGCGACACGGTCGAGTTCACCGTGAAAATCACAAACATGACCAGCCACCTCCAAACCGGCGCCGCGCAACTCACCTTCGCCGACGCCAGTTCCCTCGAACCGGTCGACCTGCTGACTAAATCGAAAATCGAAAATCCAAAATCGAAAATCCCCTTCACCCTCGCTCCGAATTCCTCCCAAACGCTTTCGTGGCGCATCACCATTCCCGACGGCCAGGGTTTTCTCACCTACAAAGCCGTCGCCTCCACCGGCGCAATCAGCGACGGCGAGGAAGGTTTTCTCCCCGTCCTCAGCCGCCGCCAGCTCGTCACCGAATCCATCACGCTCCCCATCCGCGACGCCGGCACCCGCACCTTCCGCTTCGACAAACTCGCCGATTCAGCCCTTCAGCCCGCCAGTTCTTCAGCCCTTCAGCCTTTCAGTCCTTCAGCCCTTTCTTCATCGGCCTTTTCTCACGAATCGCTCACCGTGCAGATGACGAGCAACCCCGCATGGTATGCCGTCCTCGCGCTTCCGAACCTGATGGAGTTTCCGCACGAATGCAGCGAACAACTCTTCAACCGCCACTACGCCAACGCCCTCGCGGCGCACATTGCCAGTTCCGATCCAAAAATCGCCCGCGTCTTCGAGCAGTGGCGCAACACGCCCGCGCTCGATTCGCCTCTGCTCAAAAACGACGACATCAAATCCGTGCTCATCGAGGAAACGCCATGGCTGCGCGCCGCCACGCGCGAAAGCGAACAACGCCGCGCCATCGGACAACTCTTCGACACCAACCGCACTGCCGCGCAGACCGACTCGATTCTGAACACCCTTGCGAAACGTCAGGGCGCCGACGGCCTCTGGTCGTGGTTCCCCGGCGGCAGCGGCAGCGAATACATCACTCGTTATCTCGTCGCCGGTTTTGCCCGCCTGCGTCACTTCGGCATCACGCCCGACAATCGCGCCGACGCCATGCTCAAGCGCGCGGTTCCCGCCCTCGATGCCGCGCTCGCCAAACATCATGCCCACCTCATCAAGGAAAACCTGCTCGACCGCCACACAATCACCAGTGCCGATGCCTATCAACTCTACGTGCGCAGCTTTTTCCTGAAGGAAATCCCAATCCCCGAAAACGCGCGTGCCGCTTACGATTTCTTTGCCGGACAAGCCCGCAAACACTGGCCCGATCTTCCGCGCCAATCCCAAGGCCACGCGGCCCTCGCGCTTGTGCGCATGGGCGATGCCGCCACGCCCGGGGCGATTGTCACCTCGCTCAAACAACGCGCGAAAAATTCCGACGAACTTGGCATGTATTGGGCCGACGCCGATCGCGGCTGGTTCTGGTGGCAGGCGCCCATTGAAACGCAGGCGCTCATGATCGAGGTTTTCGACGAAGTTGCGCGCGACGCCCAAGCCGTCGCCGATCTGCAACTCTGGCTGCTCAAACAAAAGCAAACGCAAGCATGGCCGAGCACGAAGGCGACCGCCGACGCTGTCTACGCCCTGTTGTTGCGCGGCGCAAACAAACTCGCCTCCGACGCGCTTGTGACCGTGACGCTTGGCGACGGCTCGATCAGTAGCACGGGCTTCCAGCCCGCAGGCTCGGGACGTGGCATGGGCATCCCGCCCATGTCTTCATCACACGGGCAAGCCACCCAAGCCGCCCCTGCCACCCAGCCTGAAGCCGGCACCGGTTTTTATTCGCAGCGCATTCCCGGCGTCAGTGTCACGCCCGCGATGGGTGAAAAAATTACCGTCACCAAAACCGACGCCGGCCCCGCGTGGGGCAGTGTCACCTGGCAATATTTCCAGAGCATCGACAAAATCACCCCGCACGAAGGCACGTCGCTCACGCTCAGAAAAACACTCTGGAAACAGATCAACACCGCCAGCGGCCCGACACTCGTTTCCCTCGACAGCACCAAACTCGAACCTGGTGACACGCTCGTTGCGCGCATCGAATTGCGCACGGATCGCGACATGGAGTTCGTGCATATGAAGGACCAGCGAGGCAGCGGCACGGAACCGGTGAACGTGCTCAGCGGCTACCGTTGGAAAAACGGCCTCGGCTATTACGAAAGCACGCGTGACACCGCCACGCATTTCTTCATGGACTGGCTGCCCGCGGGCACGCACGTATTTGAATATCCGATACGCGTGCAACTGCGCGGCAAATATGAGAGTGGCATCGCCGAAATCCAGAGCATGTATGCGCCCGAATACAACAGCCACAGCACCAGCACGACGCTTGTGGTGGAGTAGGGTATGGCCATTCTTCAAATGTCGCAAAATCGGAGCAATTTCAGAGGGAAACCACCCCGTTGGGCATAGGCATAGACTTAATTTTTGATAAGTTTGACCAATTTTGACATTTGTCGTTCTACAGCAGAAGCATGTTGATTAAGTTTTTTGCGTATAAGGGAGCCGTGTTTTAACAAGATGCGGATGGGTATCGCGGGGGCGAGGGTGCGCCGCAGGCTGTCGCGCGCTTCGATGAACAGACGCCAAA
>JAISGL010000072.1 GCA_031263125.1 Opitutaceae bacterium
CGGGCGAGGCAGCGCCTCGTCAGCAGGCTTGGCAGCCTGCGCTACGGGCGCGCTGCGTAACATCAGCTGGTAATTCGCGGCCTGACGCAAGATCAGGCCCTGCGCGTAACATCAGTGAAATAAAATGGCGCAAAAATAACGCGTGCGCCAGAGAGAGGCGGCTGGAAAGCCGCTCCTCCCTGTCGCACGCGCAGCCTTGGCACAATTTTGAGTCACGCCTGATAGGCGGACCGGTCTTTTGGGCGGAGGACGGACCGGTCTTTTTTTGGCCTGATCGGCGGGTGATGGTGGTGGATTACACCAGCGGCGTTACGCCGGGGATCGGGATTTCGACGGGCGGGGCATCGCCGAACTCATATTTCGGCGGCGTGAGGTCCTGCTTCGAGGCGCCGAGCATCCAGGCGAAGTTGATCTCCTTGCCGGTGTAGGCGGAGGTGCGGCCGAGGATCGCGGTGAGCGTGCTTTCGGCAATGCGTTTGGCTTCGTTGAGCGGGTTGCCGTCGCGGATGCTTTTGATGAGGTCTTCGTGCTCGATTTGGAAGGCGTTGGGTGTGTCGCCGTCATACTTCCACGTTGTGGCGCCGGTGATCCGGCCGTCACCCATCGCGACGCCTTTGGTGCCGACGATGCGTTCGTTGACGCGGCCTTGGGTGTTGGGTGTCTGGCGGCAGAAGCTCTGGATGCGCGCGCCGTTGGCGTATTCAAACTCGATGGAAAAGTGGTCGTAGGCGTCGCCGTATTTCGGGTCGGTGCGGGCCTGCCGTCCGCCCATGCCGAGGGCTTTTACGGGAGGACCGCCGAAGGCCCAGTTCATGACGTCGATGTTGTGGACGTGTTGCTCGACGATGTGGTCGCCGCTGAGCCAGGTAAAGTAGAGCCAGTTGCGAATCTGGTATTCCATTTCGCTCCATTCGGGCTGGCGTCCGCGGTGCCAGAGGCCCTGCTGGAGCCAGTAGCACTGGCCGCCGACGAGGTCGCCGATGGCGCCGTCGTGGATGCGGCGCATGGTTTCGATGTAGCTGGGCGCGTGGCGGCGTTGCGTGCCGGCGACGATGGCGAGTTTTTTCTGCGCGGCGAGTTCGCCAACGGAGAGGACTTTGCGCGCGCCGACGGCATCGACGGCGACGGGTTTTTCGGCGAAGACGTGTTTGCCGGCCTGGATCGCGGCTTCGAGGTGCAGCGGGCGGAAGTGCGGGGGCGCGGCGAGGATGACGAGGTCGACGCCGGAGGCGATGACGTGCTTGTAGGCGTCGAAGCCGGAGAAGCAGCGTTCCTTGGTGACGGCGAAGCGGCTGGCGTCCAGCGGCGCGACGGGATTGCGGGCGTTGGGGTTGCCGTCGCGGAGACCTTTGAAGGCGCTTTCAACGCGGTCGGGGAAGATGTCGCCGAGCGCCCAGACTTGCACGGAGGGATCGGCTTTGAGGCAGTTGCGCATGGCGCCGGTGCCGCGTCCGCCGGTGCCGATGACGCCGACTTTGATGCGGTCGGAGCCGGCTGCGAAGGCTGCGGGCAGGCGGGACATGAGCGGGATGGCGCCGAGCGCGGCGGCGGTGCCGATGAAGGCACGGCGCGTGATGTTCGATTTTGGATTTTCGATTTCGGATTTTGGATTTGTGGGAGACATGATGGAGGAGCGGTGGACGAGTAGTGGAGGAGTGGTGGACGAGCGGTGGACGATTGATGGATGAGCGGTGAGTGGTTGGTGGACGAATGGTGAGTGGTGAGCGGTGTTTATTTTCGATTCTCGATTTTCGATTTTCGATTGGGAGCTACCGCTCCGTTTTCGCATTCGGTTCCGCGCGGTAGCGCGCAATCGAAAATCGAGAATCGAAAATCCAAAATCACTTGAGGGGCGTGAGGGTGATGTTGCGGAACTCGGCGGGAGCGCCTTCGGACTGGAGGCAGATGTGGCCTTCCTGCACGGTGACGCCGGTGGCGCGGTTTTGCTCAACGCCGTTCACGGTGAGCGTGATGGTGTCGCCCTGGCAGACGATATCGTAGCGGTTCCATTCGCCGTCGGGTTTTTCATTGCTGGGGTTTTTCTTGGTGAGACGGCGGTTGCCCGCGGCTCTTTTTTTCGCGGCCTCGTCGTCACCCGCGGCGGCGATGGCGGCGTCGCGCGCGGCTTTGTGTTCGTTGGTGTCAACGCTGCCGATGGTGTAGAAATCGCCGGCATTTTGTTCCATGAGCTGGGCTTCGATGGATTGGGGCCAGACCTGGTCCTTGCCTTGCATGTGGAGGAGCACGCCGTTGTTGCGGGTGCGGGGTTTGCCGTTGGCGCCGAGGGTGGGCGCGGCGGTCCAACGCCATTCGACGGTGAGTTTGTAGTTGCCGTAACGTTTTTCGGTGCGGAGGTAGCCGTTGGGTTTGCCGCTGTCGGTGAGGACGCCGTCCCTGACGCCCCAGGTTTGGGCGGCGTCGGGCGAGTTGTCCCTGGTGTAGGCGATCCAGCCGGTGAGGTCTTTGCCGTTGAAGAGTTGAATCGGCGCGGCGTCTTTTTGGGCGCAGGCGTTTGTGGAGAGGAAAAGCGCGATGGTGAGCGCCGCGGATGCGAGGAGACGTGGTGTTTGCATGGATTGGGTGTTGTGCTTTTGAGTGTGCTGCAAGAAAGAGGGAAAGACGATGCAGCCTGAGACTAAGATGCGCAATTTGATGAAGTTTTTGACGCGTGTCCAGAGCATGGCGCATGGTTTGCCAGAAAAAGTCTAATCGCAAAGTAATAGGGAGGGATGCTGTGATTTTTTCTTCTTTCCGGTGGTGTCGGTCGCGTTGCGACCTCAGCCACGGGCTTGTTTCTGGCAAGTCTCCGGCTTGCCCCGACGCTGCCCCGGCGCTGCCGCCAAAAAGAGCGGGGGATATTGGCACATTGAACCGCTTCGCGGCTCTCCCACCAGAATCGTTTGTACCGTGCGAACCTGAAACTCATCAACCCATGACATAAGCAACCATGCAGCCAATTAAGTTATTTAGCTGGAATGCGCCGGCAACTGCGTGTCCGCGAGGGCAGGTGGAGAGCAGCCGGAGAGCAAGACAGACAGTCCGCAATGAAAATGAAGCCCATCTAATGATCTCCGTTAGATTCAAACCCGTGAAGTCGAGCCGTTGGTGTAACGGCGAAGACGAATCGGAGCGCAGTCTGGCAAACCCTGTGGGAAACGGGAGAGACCTGAATAACTGCAGCTGCGCTCAACATCACGGCGGGGCCGGCAGGCGCGGAATGCCTGTGCAGGTAATTGAGGTTAAAGGTTGAGGTCTGCGGCAGAGGGCCGGAAGGCCCGAACGCGCGCACAAGCACCCAAAGCGCGAGGCGTGCGCAAGCCGCCGCAGAAGTCGGATCGGCCCATAGTAGCGAAGAAGGCGGTAACGACGCCGGAGCAAAGAGGCCGTGCTTGAACGAAGCCAGCAGAGAAGGGAAGGACAAGGTGATGGCCCGTGCAGGCGGAATAGTAACATCGCAACAAAGTTCGGGAACTTCAACGGAAGCCATGCCGCAAGACGAAGTGGAACTGACGCGGAAGTGACAGGGACGTGAAAGTCAAACGGAAGAACGTTCACGGAAATTCACAGAAAGCCGGATGCGGGAGAACCGCCCGTCCGGTTTGATGAGGGGCGGGAGCGGCAGGTTGTACCACTTCCTGCCACTCCTGCCTACTCTACCATACTGCCTACTCTACTGCCTACTCTGCTGCCTACTCTGCCTTGAATTACACCTGGCAACATTTGCCCTTTTCTTTCGCGGTGTTTTTCGCCTCATTTTGAGGACATGTCACATACTCATACTGTTGAAAATGTCGTCATCATCGGCACCGGCTGCGCGGGTCTTACCGCCGCGATTTATACGGGGCGCGCCAATCTTTCTCCGCTCGTCCTCGAAGGCACACAGCCGGGCGGACAGCTCACGACGACCTCCGAGGTGGAAAACTTCCCCGGCTTTCCCCAGGGCGTGGACGGTTTTCAGCTGATGGATAATCTCCGCCAGCAGGCCGCGAAGTTCT
>JAISGL010000083.1 GCA_031263125.1 Opitutaceae bacterium
CCATAACGCGTGATAATTCGCATACGTTCTTTTGAATATATCAGTTGGTAATATTCCTTGCTTTTTAGCGGTAGCGCCGGGGCAAGCCGGAGGCTTGCCAGAGATAAGCCGGTGGTTGACGGAGCGCGATAGCGCGGAGATGGCATCGCCGCAGGCGATGGCCCGAAGGGCTGGCCATGACCGGGCGCCCGCTTTGGCGGGCGGGCATGGCCACAACGTCGCAACGCGACCGACACCATCGGAACCCAACATAAAAAGCACAGCATCCCGGAGGGATGCCAGAAACCCATAATACGCGCCTCTGGCATCCCTCCGGGATGCTGTTTTTCCACAAACCACTCTCCGGTGGTGCCGCTCGCCAAACCTCGCGCAACCACCGGCTAAGTTCTGGCAAGCCTCCGGCTTGCCCCGGCGCTACCGCTAATAAGCAAAGAATATTACCAACTGATATACTGATGTTACGCGGTGCGTAGGGCCTGACCTTGTGTCAGGCCGCGAATTACCTGTGTGGCCTCCCACGCGAACGCGGCCTGACACAAGGTCAGGCCCTACGAGCTGCGTAACATCAGTTGGTAATTAGTGATTTTTGCCCAGCAACAATTGCAGCGCGTTCAGGCACACGACGACCGAACTGCCTTCGTGCGCAATCACGCCGAGCCAGAGCGGCACGATGCCGAGGATCGAACCGGCCGCCATCACAACCACCACGCCGAGCGACACGGCGAGATTCTGGCGGATGATGTGCTTCGCGCGACGGCTCAGACGGAACGCGGCGAGCACGTTTTCGATGCGGTCGTGCATCAGGATCACCTCGGCTTGCTCGAGCGCGGCGTCGCTGCCGCGCGCGCCCATCGCGATCGACACGTCCGCGGCGGCGAGGCTCGGCGCGTCGTTCACGCCGTCGCCGACCATCGCGATGCGTTTGCCTTGTTCGCGGAAATCCTGGATCGCGGCGACCTTGCCTTCGGGCGTGAGCGCGGAGCGCACTTCGTCGAGGCCGATTTCGCGGGCGATGGTCTCGGCGGCGAGGCTTCGGTCGCCGGTGAGCATCACCGTGCGCACGCCGGCGGCGCGCAACTCGCGCAGCGTGTCGCGCGAGGTTTCGCGGATTTTGTCGCGCAACAAAATGCGTCCCGTGATGCCGTCGCCCGACACCCACACTTCGCTCAGGCCGGGCGAAGTCTGCGGCGTACTCGCGATGGTTTCGCCGGGCACGGCGCCGTTTTGCAGCAACAGCTCGCGGCGTCCGAGGAGCACGGGGATGCCGTCCACGCTGCCGCGCAGGCCCATGCCGGTGAGCGATTCGAATTGTCCGGCCACCGGCACGCCGACACCCGTCGCGCGCGCGTGGCGCGTGATCGCCAGCGCGAGTTGATGTTTCGAGTTGGCTTCGAGCGCGGCGGCCAGTTGCAACACCCGCGCCTCTTTGCCAGGCGGATGACTTTCCACGCCGATCACGTCCAACTCGCCCGTGGTCAGCGTCCCGGTTTTGTCGAGCGCGACGACCGTGACGTCGGCGAGTTTTTCAATGGCCGCGCCGCCGCGAAACAGCACGCCGTGCTTCGCGCCCCACGCGATGGCCGCGAGGATGGCCGACGGAATCGAAAGCACGAGCGCGCACGGACTCATGACAACGAGCAGCGTCATGGCGCGATAAAACGCGGAGGTCGTCTCGCCGCCGCGAAAAGGCGGGGCGCCGAAGCCGAGCCACCACACGAAAAACATGAGCGCGGACGCGCCCAGCGCGAGAAGCGTGTAGCTGCCGCCGAACCTGTCGGTGAAACGCTCGCTCGGCGCGCGGAGTTTTTGCGCGGTCTGGATGAGGCGGATGATTTTTTGCAGCGTGCTTTCCGACGGCAGTTTTGTGACCTCGAAATCGAGCACGCCCCACAGGTTGATCGTGCCGCTGAAAACCCCGGAGGCGCTTTTTTTGTCAACGGGAACAGCCTCGCCGGTGAGCGTGGATTCGTCGCACGCGCTTTCGCCCCTGATGACGGCGCCGTCCGCCGGAAACGCCTCGCCCGGTTTCACGCGGACGCGATTGCCGATGACGAGCGACGCGGCGCGCACCGTGATTTCGGCGCCCGCGTCGTCGAGCAACGTGGCGGTTTTCGGCGCGCTTTTGAGGAGCGAACCGACTTCGCGCTGCGTGCGGTCCATCGCATAGGCTTCCATCGCCCCGGCGCCGGAGAACAGGAACAGCAGCAGCGCGGCCTCGTGCCACGCGCCTATGCACGCCGCGCCCGCGGCGACGGCGAGCATGAGAAAGTGAATGTCGAGCGTGCGCGATTTGATGTTTGCCCAGGAGTCTTTCGCCGCATCCCACGCGCCCGCGACCAACGCCACCAGATAAAACGCAACCGGCAGCCACGCCGGGCCAATGGACGCGCGCCCGATGACAAAACCCGCGATGCCAAACCCGCCGCAAATCGCGGCGCGCAAAGCCTGCCCGCGCCAGTCTCCGTCGTGATGATGGTGGCCGCGACCGTGTCCATGCTCGTGGTCGTGCGCATGGTCGTTCGCATGGTCTTCGTCGTGATGGCGGTCGTGGTCTTCGCTGTGCGCATGATCGTGGTCTTCATCGTGCGCATGATCGTGGTCTTCGCCGTGCGCGTGGTCATGATGCTGATCGTCATCATGCTTGTGACCGTGGTCATGGTCCCCGTCGCGCGCGTGCCCGTTGTCCCCGTCGCGCGTGTGATTATGAGAGGTTGGCATGCCCAAGGACCATACCCCCTACCCCCATATTGACAAGATGAAAGACTTCTGAAAACTTTCTGAAACTCTCCCGTCAAAACACACGATTTCATTAAAAAAAGAAAGTAACGAAAAGGGCGCACAACCATGAGCGACATACATCATCACCCGGAAAAGGAAACGCAGGCATTGCGGGCGCGCGTTCGGAAAATCGCCGGCCAGGTCAACGGCATCGAACGCATGCTTCTGGCCGACCGCGATTGCGCGGAGATTCTGCTGCAACTGCTCTCCGTGCGAAAAGCGATCAAGTCGCTCTCGGAAAAAATCATCCACGCGCACATACGCGATTGCATCAACGGGACGGCGGACGGCCCGGATGCGAAGCGGCGGCTAAGGGAGCTGACGAACGTGCTGGAGCGTTACGTGGAGTAGGCAAAAATCATGCAAAGCCGCGCACGCAACAGGGGAGCGACGGCACATTAATACCAACGCCCGGGAATTTTTGGATCGTCTGCCATTTCGCAGTCATGCGCATTAATACTGGAGGGCGAAACTCCGCGGCGCCGTTGCGGAAAGCGTGATAATATGCCGGCTTCACATGCCCATGCGTCACGGCATCGCGGAGTGGCAGAATGTCGCTTCGCGCGGAACCGCCCGCCAGCGCAAGCGTGTTATTGCTTGATCCCAAAGTGAATAGGAGTCTAATCTCCATCTGACATGTTCACCATTCGAAATCCCAAAGGCGAAGAAATCGGTCCCTGTTCTGCCGAAGAAATCAAAGGTTGGTTGCGGGATGGCAAATATAACTACTTCACGCCCGCGCGAAGGCAGGACGACGCCAAATGGAAGATGTTGGGTTCCTATCTGGAGTTTTCCGGCGTCCATGCCGTACGGAAACCGGAAATAAAAAGTGTAACAACCGGAGTGCCTGCAACCAGATCAATGCAAGCCAAGTTACCATCAATCCCGGTTGTTGAAATCAAACCCCCTGAATCGACAAAGGACAAAAAAGATAAATCCGAAACCCTGCCTCAGCCTGTTCCGGCACAAGAGACTGTCGCCCCAAAATCATCCGATATAAAATCCGGGCCGGGTGTGGCGGCATTGCCCGGACAAGAAGCTGCTGCCAAACCTCCTCCCATACCTCCTCCCATACCGCGACAACCTGTGCCTGCACCCGCGCCGGTTGCGGTGCCGCAAGGGCCTGCCAAAACGCCGGACTATTTACTTCCGAAATGGGCCAAAATCATATGGGTTTCAGTGCTCGGCGTTGTTGCGTTCATATTCTTTGGGGTGGCGCTGGTTGCCCTGGCAAAGGATGATTCCCGGGGTGTTGATGCGCTTGGAACGGCATGTGCAGCCGTCGTATTCATGATCGCAATACCGATGGCGCTTGCGCGCATTTTTTGGCGCATATCCCGGCGATCCAATACCGCCGCCACAACAGGGCTTTTGATGGGAATTGGCGGCCTTTGCCTGATGTTTCTGCTATTTGTCATTGAAAGTGTAATCAACAGAGTATCGTCGGCGAAAGCACGGCAGCAAGTATTGATCAATCGTATCGAAAATCAAACAACATCCATCGCGGAAGGCTTGTTAACTGTAATACTATAATGTAATGGAATGGCCGTTTGAAATTTATGATCCCGACAAAATAAAAGTCTGGATCAGGCGTCTGGGCATATTGGCCGCCGTCATTTTGGTGATCCTTTGGTGGCGCCATGAGCCGGACGCAAAATGGCCGGGAATTCCCGCTCCGGATGATCCCGGGCAGACCGCCGGTGATTTGCCGCCTCCATTTGTGCATAATGGATATACAATCACTCCCCTGGCGCACTATGCAATAACGGCGGTCGTGCTCGCGCGGGACCGGTACCGGTTTGACACCATGTCGGGGATTTGCCCGGTCGACCTTGGCCTGGGATGGGGTCCCATGTCGGATGCGGAGAGAATAAATCTGATGGATTTTTATCAGTCGTACCGGTGGATGGATTGGAGAGTGAGCGCGAAAAACAAATCCAAACTGGGACTGTCCCCGTCCGAAGTGAACCGCCATGCCGCGAACACGCACTGTATTCCCGCGGACGCAGCCATTAAGAAGACCCTGCTCAGTGTGAAGCGGCATGACCTGGTCACTTTGAAAGGATATTTGATCAGGGCTAATAATTCGAAAAACAGTTTTCTTTCGTCACTCTCCCGAACCGACACCGGCGCAGGCGCCTGCGAAATCGTTTTTGTGACGGAGATACAGAGGGAACATCCGTAGTCTCGATTTGGGAGCCAGCCAAAGCTCAGCCAAAGAGGGCTGGCGATAAACCGGCGAAGCCGGAACCAATCAAACAAATCAACCGCGTCCGAGAGTCTGCGAGTGGCCTGACATAGGCGCAAATAATCGCGAATATTAGTGTCTTGAAAAATTATCCCCTCAAGCCGGCATGTTCCTCACACGTGGGAATCAAAAGAAGCACCGAATGGCGTGAATAATTATTCCTGAAGTTTATCCTTCACAATGAAAAGCCAAACCACATATAACCGAACGCATCCACATCCAACCTCCAACCCGGCTAAAAAACCACACACCACGCCTTCCGGCCCCGGTTTCCAGACACCAGACAAACCCAATGAATCAAAAACACATGACCACGCTCACCCGTCGCAAATTCCTCGGCGCAGCCGCCGCGCTCACCGCCGCTCCCCTCCTCTCCCGCCTGCCCGCCGCCGCTTTTGCGTCCGGCTCGGATCGCATCAAAGTCGGCCTCATCGGCGCCGGCGGACGCGGCGTCAGCGCCATGCGCAACTGCCTCGACGCCGATCCCTCCGTGCAAGTCTGGGCGCTCGGCGACGCTTTCGCCGACCGCCTTGAAACCGCCCGCGACAATCTGTTCAACGGCACCCCGAAGAGCCGCAGGCCCCTTCCGCCCGTCCCATCCGGACGCCTCGCCGTGCCGCCCGAGCGCCAGTTCTCCGGCCTCGACGCCTACAAAAAAGTCATCAACTCCGGCGTTGATCTCGTCATCCTCGCCACGCCACCGCAATTCCGCCCGGAGCACATGGAGGCCGCCATCAACGCGGGGGTTCACGTTTTCGCCGAGAAACCCGTCGCCGTGGATGTCGCCGGCGTCCGCCGCGTCATCTCCGTCGGCGAACTCGCGAAACAAAAACGCCTCGCGATCGTCGCCGGCACGCAATTCCGCTACAGCGGCCATTATATTGAGACCATGCGCCGCGTTCACGACGGCGACATCGGCGAGCTTGTCGGCGGACAATTTTATTATTTGACGAATGAACTCTGGCACCACGAGCGCAAACCCGGATGGACCGACATGGAATACCAGATTCGCAACTGGCTTTATTACACCTGGCTGAGCGGCGACCACATCGTCGAACAACACATCCACAATATCGACGTCATGAACTGGGCCTTCGGCGGACCTCCCTTGCGGGCGGTCGGCATGGGCGGGCGACAGACCCGCACCGATCCGAAGTTCGGCAACATTTATGACCACTTCGCCGTCGAGTTTGAATACGCCAGCGGCGTGCGCGTGCAAAGCATGTGCCGTCAGGCGAAAGGTGCCTCCACCCGTTACAACAACGAGCGGCTCGTCGGCACCAAGGGCGTCGCCCGCGTCCCCGGCGCCATCACCGGCGCGAAACCGTGGAAGTTCCCCGACGACACGCCCAACGGCCTCGTCGCCGAACACGTCGCGCTGATCAACGGCATCCGCAACGGCAACCCGCTCAACGACGCCAGACGCGT
>JAISGL010000212.1 GCA_031263125.1 Opitutaceae bacterium
ACTAACCTTGAGCATTGATTTTTTTGCATACGATTTCCCTATGACGCGACTCGCCCAAACCAACAATCCAATTGCCACAAAAAACACAAAAAGGGCGTTGTGTGTTTGTGATCATCAACAGAGCGCCGATAGGCGCTGCGGTCTCCTTTCCTGCAAAATCATATTTTGCCGGAAACCGGTTCGCGGCGCTTATAAGCGCCCGGAAAACGTCCATATGCGAGGAGTCTTTTTTTGTGTTTTTTGTGGCAATTGGATTGTTGGTTTGGGCCTGTTCCTTTGGTTGCGGCTTCGCCGCGCTGTGCCCTCCGTGGTGAATTAAAAATCACTCCACTTTTGGTTGCGGCGGAGCCGCGCTGTGTATTGCATAATATCAGTTTTATCATCTAAAGCGAAGAAGGAAGGTGGGGGGGGGAGAAGGAAACCGCATCGGCGACTGAGGCTGGGAACGCCGGCATTTTTTTGTCAGCAGGCTTAAGGATTGGAAGTAATTCCAATTTCAATTCACTTTTATATTGAGACGATTTTCAGGAGTTACGCTTGCGAAGATCGGTTTGCATCACAGAGGGCGTCGCAAGCAAAGCCCCTGCGTGGAACGCGCTTTCAATTCGGCTCAACTTGAACGCACATTATGAATGCGCACTGTGAACGCGCATTGGGAATAAAGACGTATTCGAGGGGCTTGGTTAAGCACGAGCCTGTCTTCGCGGGGAGCGCAAAGCTGCAAGTTCTTCCGTGCCGGACTCACCCCAGTCGCAGGCAGGCGGCAGGGGATGCGGCTCTTTCCGGCGGCGCAAACCGGTTTTTCGACAGTAAAGCGTGCATTGTCTGGCGACAAAGGCTTTGCCGCCCAGCACGGCGCCGTTGGTGAAGTAGCGTATCCGGCATCTCAATACAACGGGCAGCGGGAGTTTTCCCCCGGCGCGCATGGTTTCCTCGAGAAGTTCTTCCGTGACGGAAGCCTTGTCGGCGCGAGGTTTGGCGCCGCTGCCGATAATCATGACCCGGTAGCATTCGTGGGCGGATTTCCATGTGCGCGCATGCTCGTCGCCCATGACATGCACAAGCCCTGCCTGTGCGATTCTCCTGCCCGCGACGGCTTCGCTGTAGCCGCAAAACCGGTAGTCCTTGGGATCGTCGACAAGTCCGGCGCGAACGGGATTCAAATCGATATAAGCGGCCATGACCCGGACAACGCGGCTTTTTGGCTGCACGAGAACGCTTTTGAAGCGCTCGGCCCAGAGCGTGCCGAAGCGGTCGTGTGTTTTGTTGAACCAGATGGTGAAGCGCTGTTTGAGGAGCTTCATGAATGCGGAGACATCGCTCATGAGCGCGAGTTGTTGTTTGCGCCACGCTTCGGCATCAGGCCCGCCGGCTTTGAGTAGTGATTCGACAGCGGCCAGGGAGGCAGTTTGGAAGCGGGTGGGCTTTGGATAAAGTATGCGGTAACGGCGCAGGAGTTCGTCATCGGTCACAGGAGTTTTTTTGGGCACGCTGACGAGTATGTGGAAATGATTTTCCATGATGGCGTAGGTAAGAATGGTGACGCCACAATAGTCGGCGATCTGCCACATTTGACGGCGAAGCATCTCCTTGGCGTCCTCGTCGAAGAGCCGCTCTCCATTAACGGTGCGGGAGATGCAGTGGTAAACAGCATCGTCATCGTAAATTTTTATCCGGGCAGTGCGCATATTGCAAAAAACAGCAGAATTCAGGTAATGGTCAAGGGAAAAATTAGCCTGTCCCTTTATTTTTTTATTTCAAAGCGAAGCAACGGCTTTTGCGCGTTGCCCCGGGGAGGTGGGGGTTACTTTTGCTCAACCGCGGCTTTGGGGTCGCCTCCGGTGGCGGACATTTGACGGTAGAGCGCAAAGCGGTCGTTCACGCCTTTTTGCGCGGCTGCTTCAAACCGGGCCACGGCTTCGGGCGAGACGGCACGGGCGACTTGCTTGTAGCGGTTCTCAGCACGGGTAAAGGTGCTGAGTTCGATTTTCGGGGCGGCACTGTCAAGTTGCATCGGGTTCTTGCCTTCGGCCACACGGCGGGGGTCGTAGCGGAAGAGGGGCCAGTAGCCGGTGTCGACCGCGAGTTTCTGGCGGTCGAAGCCTTCATACATGGCTTTGAAGCCGTGCGAGATGCAGGGGGCGTAGGCGATGATGAGCGAGGGGCCGTTGAAGGACTCGGCTTCGCGGATGGCGTTGAGGGTTTGCGCGTCACGGGCGCCCATCGCCACGCGGGCGACGTAGACGTTACCGTAGGCGGTGGCGATGAGACCGAGGTCTTTTTTGCCTGTCGTCTTGCCGCCACCGGCAAACTTCGCGGTCGCGCCGAGCGGCGTGGACTTGGAGCACTGGCCGCCCGTGTTGGAATAAACTTCGGTGTCGAGCACCATGATGTTCACGTTGCGGGCGGAGGCGAGCACGTGGTCGAGGCCGCCATAACCGATGTCGTAGGCCCAGCCGTCTCCACCGAATATCCACACGGATTTGCTGACGAGGTAATCGGCAACTTTTTCGAGTTCGCGGGCCTGGTCGTCGTTGATTCCGGAAAGAACTTTGCGGAGTTCGGCAACTTTGGCGCGGAGGGCGGCGATGGCGGCTTCGTTGGATTGGTCGGCGGTGATGATTGCGTCGACAAGCGGCTGGCCGATTTGCGCGGCGAGAGCTTGCATCAGGCGTCTGGCACGGGCGGCGCTGCGGTCCAGCGAGAGGCGGAGGCCAAGGCCGAATTCGGCGTTGTCCTCGAAGAGCGAGTTCGCCCAGGCGGGGCCACGGCCATTTTTGTCGGTCGTGTAGGGCGTGGTCGGGAGGTTGCCGCCGTAAATCGAGGAGCAGCCGGTGGCGTTCGCGATGACGGCGCGGTCGCCAAAGAGCTGGCTGACGAGTTTGATGTAGGGCGTCTCACCGCAGCCGGCGCAGGCACCGGAAAATTCGAAGAGCGGGTCGAGAAATTGCACGTTCTTCGGTGTGTCGAGTTTGAAGGTCGCGCGGTCGACGGAGGGGAGGTCGAGGAAGAAGTTGAAGTTGGCGCGTTCGCGGTCACGAATCGGATACTGTCCGGTCATGTTGATGGCGCGTTTCTTCGGGTCGGCTTTGTTTTTGACGGGGCAAACGTGGACGCAGAGTTCGCAGCCGGTGCAGTCTTCGACGGCGACTTGGAGGATGTATTGGCTGCCTTTGTATTCGGTCGACTTGAAGGGGACGGATTTGAAGCCGGCGGGCGCTTTGTCGAGGAGGGCGGGGTCGAAGAACTTGGCGCGGATCGCCGCGTGGGGGCAGGCTTGGACGCATTTGTTGCACTGGATGCAGATGGCACTGTCCCATTCGGGGACCATGGCGGCCATGTTGCGTTTTTCAAAGCGGGCGGTGCCGGCGGGCCAGGCGCCGTCGACGGGGAAGGCGGAGACGGGTAGCTCGTCGCCGCGTCCGGCGAGGATCATGCCGGTGACGTTGCGGACGAAGTCGGGCGCGTCGGCGGGGACGGGGGGGAGGCGGTTGGCGGCGTCGGCGTCGGCAGCGGCGGGGATTTTGACTTCCTTGAGCGCGGCGATGGCGGCGTCGATGGCGCGGATGTTTTGCGCAACGATGTCGGCGCCTTTTTTCGCGTAGGATTTTTCCGCGGCTTTTTTGATGCTGGTAATGGCTTCGTCAACGGGGAGCACTTCGCTCAGTTTGAAGAAGCATACTTGCATGATGGTGTTCGTGCGGTTGGCGGGGAGGCCGGCGGAGCGGGCGACGGCGCTGGCGTCGATGGCGTGGACGCGGAGTTTTTTGGCGATGATTTCGCGTTGGGTCTGCGCGGAGAGACGGTGCCAGGCGGTTTCGGCGTCGCCGGGGGCGTTGATGAGGAGGATGCCGCCTTCGGAGGCGCAGTCGACGACGGGTTGCTGGTCGAGGAGGTTGAATTGGTGGCAGCCCACGAAGTCCGCGTTTTTGATGAGGTAGGGGGCGCGGATGGGTTTGTCGCCGAAACGGAGGTGCGAGACGGTGAAACCGCCGGATTTTTTCGAGTCGTAGACAAAATAGCCCTGGGCGAATTTGCCGGCGTCGACGCCGATGATTTTGATGGTGTTTTTGTTTGCGCCGACAGTGCCGTCGGAGCCGAGGCCGAAGAAGACGGCGCGGGTGAGGGTTTCGTCGAGGCTTTCGATGTCGAGTGTGTCGTCGCAGGGGAGGGAGGTGTGCGAGACGTCGTCGTTGATGCCGACGGTGAAGGATTGCTTGGGTTTGTCTTTCGCGATTTCGGCGTAGACGGCGGCGACCATCGGGGGCGTGAATTCCTTGGAGGCGAGGCCGTAGCGGCCGCCGGTGATTTTGAGGCGGGGACCGGTGAGGGCGCCGTTTTCCTCGCCGTGGCGGATGGCGGCGACGACGTCGAGGTAGAGGGGTTCGCCGAAGGCGCCGGGTTCCTTGGTGCGGTCGAGGACAGCGATGGAGCGGGTGGTTTTCGGGAGGGCGTTGAGGAAGGCGTCGACGGGGAAGGGGCGGTAGAGGTTGACGGAGAGGACGCCGGTTTTCTGGCCTTTTTTGTTGAGCCAGGCGGCGGTTTCGGCGGCGGTTTCGGCGCCGGATCCCATGATGACGATGACGCGGTCGGCGTCGGGCGCGCCTTCGTATTTGACGAGGCCGTATTTGCGGCCCGTGATGGCGGCGAGTTTGTCCATTTCCTCCTGCACGATGGCGGGGACGGCGTCGTAGAATGTGTTGCAGGATTCGCGGGCTTGGAAGAAGACGTCGGGATTTTGGGCGGTGCCGCGGATGGCGGGGGCGTCGGGCGAGAGGCCGCGGGCGCGGAAGGCGGCGAGCGATTCTTTGTCGATCATCGAGCGGAGGGTGTCGTCGTCGATGCGGTGCACGGTGTTGATTTCGTGCGAGGTGCGGAAGCCGTCAAAGAAATGGAGGAAGGGGATGCGGGAGCGGAGGGTGGCGGCGTGTGAGATGGCGGCCATGTCGTGCGCTTCCTGCGGGGAGTTGGAGGCGAGCATGGCCCAGCCGGTCTGGCGGCAGGCCATGACGTCGGAGTGGTCGCCGAAGATGGAGAGGGCGTGGGTGGCGAGGGTGCGGGCGGTGACGTGCATCACGGCGGGGGTGAGTTCGCCGGCGATTTTGTACATGTTGGGGATCATGAGCAGGAGACCTTGCGAGGCGGTGAAGGTGCTGGTGAGCGTGCCGCCGGCGAGGGAGCCGTGCATCGCGCCCGCGGCGCCGGCTTCGGATTGCATTTCAACGACTTCTGGGATGTGGCCGAAGAGGTTCACTTTTTTGGCAACGGCCCAGTCGTCCATGAATTCGGCCATCGGCGTGGATGGCGTAATGGGGTAGATGGCGAAGACTTCCGTCATCTTGTACGCGACGAGGGCGACGGCTTCGTTGGCGTCGATGGTCGCCGGTTTGGATTTGGCTGCTGTTGCTGCGGGCTTTGTTGCGTTCATGGAATTTTTACAGTATATATTTATAAGAAGTGGATTGCCAGAGAGTTATATAAGAGTTTTGATTTGCCGGATGTATTTTGGATGCGCATCCTTTTTGATGTTTTCAGTTTGGAGGCAGGGAGAAGGAAGAGTGTTTGTTTAATAAAAGCCGGAGTTAAGCAGGGCGTTGTTTTTTTTGAAAGATAAAACACCGGAAAATTGCTCCAAATTTGGCGGATTTCTATGCGGATTTTGTCTTGGGGCAGGTTACTGGCGAAGTGTTATTGTGATTCGGTATGCTTTTTCGAGATAACGTCCAAATTTAGGTGCAAAAGCAGGGTATTTGTTCAAATTTTGTGCAAAATAGAGCAAAATTTGCGCAATGATACGCATTCTGGCGCTGATTGCAGATTGCAGAACAATAGACCGCAGAACAGGAACAGGTGGTGAATCGCCGATGGAAGGCGAAAGGACGCGAGCGCGAAGGGAAAGCACGAATGCGGTAAAAAATTTTACCACAGATTCCCCTATGCGCTATACGCCATGCGTCATGCACCTACGCCCACCCACTCACCCACGCCTCCCACTCGCCCACGCCTCCCACTCCCCTCCCCTCCCACGTCCCATGCCTACGGATTTACGGATTATGGATTACAGAGTACGTGCATAATCTTCTTAAGTAATATCACGTAAACTATTGATATATATAATATTAGCAACTCACTCCCCTCTCTTTCATTCATCAAATTAAACTTGGATGTCAAATGTTATTGGAGGGCTTTGGCGGGGCTTTTTAGAATCTGTCCCTATTTTATTTATCTATTTGACGCCATGCTTGTTTGCGTGGGATCGGGTTTTTCAGATTAACGTGTTTAGGAAGCGCGTCATCTCAATCCAGGCGCGTCTGCGGTGGCTGAGATTGTTTTTCACGGCTTCGATCAATTCAGAAAATGTCTGCTCATATCCCTCGGGCATAAAGAGCGGGTCGTAACCGAATCCGCTTCCGCCACGCGGCTCGCGCGTCAGCCGTCCAGGGCAACGGCCTTCGAACATATGCCCGGGGGCTTTTTAGAATCTGTCCCTCTATTTTATTTATCTATTTGACGCCATGCTTGTCTGCGTGGGATCAGGTTTTTTCAGATTAACGTGTTCAGGAAGCGCGTCATCTCAATCCAGGCGCGTCCGCGGTGGCTGAGGTTGTTTTTCACGGTTTCGCTCAATTCGGAAAATGTCTGCTCATATCCCTCGGGCACAAAGAGCGGGTCGTAACCGAATCCGCTTCCGCCACGCGGCTCGCGCGTCAGCCGTCCCGGACAGCGGCCTTCGAACATATGCCCGGCGCCGTTCGGTCCGAGCAGGAAGAGCACGCACATGAAATACGCCCCGCGTTCCGTGTCCGGCACGTCGCGCATCACGCGAACGAGTTTTGCCAGATTCGCCGCGCCGTCGCCTTGCGGTCCCGCGTAGTAGGCGGATTCCACGCCCGGTCCGCCGCCGAGCGCGTCAACACACAGTCCGCTGTCGTCGGCGAGCACCCAGACGTCGTGGCACGGGCTGGCGGGGCGCGGTTCCCCGGACGCGGGCTGGCGGTCCGCGCCACTTGATTTCTCCCGCTCCCGCAACAATTTCTCCCACAACGCCCGCGCTTTTTTTCCCGCGTTGCCGGCAAATGTGCCCGTGTCCTCCTCCACGCGCGGCATGCCGCCGGGCGCGCGGGCCGGGACAATTTCGAGCGCGCCGCGCAAGGCGCCCGCGTCCGCGAGCGCCTGGAATTCCCGCGCCTTGTGCGCGTTACCGGAGGCCAAATGCAGTTTCATCGACCTGGAGTTTTTCGGGATACACGACGCGGCCCCGCACGAGAAAATCGTCGCCGAGCGATTCGTGGCGCACGTCCGCGAGGCGCACGGCCTGCGTGAGATGTTCCGTGCGCAAACCGGAGTAGGCGGACTTGCCGCGTCCGTCCGCGAAGAGCATCGGCGCGGTGTAGGCAAAAAGATAATCGATCTGCCGCTCCTGCAAAAATTCGCTGATCAATTGCGCGCCGCCCTCGACAAACACGCCCGTGATTTTTTCCTCCGCGCACTTTTTGCGAAACCCGCCCAGCGAGTTGCGCTGCGTCGGCGATTCCATGCACCACACGCGCACGCCCATCTCGCGCAACTTGCGCATGTAGCCGAGGCCGCCGTGCGGCGTGGTCACGACGATGGTGCGGTCGCGAAATTCGTCGGTGTAGAGCGAGGGGAGGTTGCGCGGCATCACCGTGCGCAGCAAACCGTCGAACACGATGCGCCACGGGCACCACTCGGCCTCGCCCTCGATGCGCGAAGTCAGCCGCGGATTGTCCGCCAGCAACGTGCCCGCGCCTATGGCGATTGCCGGGAAAAGGCGGCGCCAGCGCATGACGTCGGCGCGCGCGGGCGGGCCGGTGATCCATTTCGATTCCGCGGCGCGGGTGGCGATTTTGCCATCAAGCGTCATGGCCGATTTCGCGGCAATCAGCGGTCCGCCGCCCGTACACATGGCGTGGTTGAAAATCAGGTTCAGTCCGGCGCAATCGCGTTCGAGCACACCGGTGATCACTTTGATACCGGCTTCGCGCAGCCTGTCGAAGCCGCGCCCCGCGTGCGCCGGATTCGGGTCGGTCGCGCCGGCGACCACGCGCGCCAGGCCCGCCTCGCGAATCGCGTCGCAGCACGCGCCCGTGCGTCCGTGCGTCGAGCACGGTTCGAGGGTCACGTAGAGCGTCGCGCCCGGTTTCGGTTTGCGCCCGAGGGCATCGAGCGTCACGCGCTCCGCGTGCGCCTCGCCGTCGCGCGCGTGAAAACCTTCGGCCACGATTTCGCCGTCCTCGACGATCAGCGCGCCGACCATCGGATTCGGATGCGTGCGCCCCCACGCCTTGCGCGCGAGTTCGAGCGCGCGGCGCATGAACGGTTCGTGTTGCGCGAGGTTGTCTTTATTTGGCGCGAGATTGGCTTTGTCCGCTTTGTTCGGCGCGAAGTTGTCCTTGTCCGGTACGAGGCTGTCCTTGTCTAGCGCGAGGCTGTCTTTGTTCGGCGCGAGATTGTCTTTGTTTGGCGCGAGATTGTCTTTGTTTGGCGCGAGGCTGTCCTTATCTGGCGCGAGATTGGCTTTGTCCGAGTCCATTTTATTCGCGCACGCGCACATAGGGATTGTGATGTTTCTCGTGGCCCACGGTCGTTGCGGGGCCGTGTCCGGGGAACACCACGGTTTCGTCCGGCAACGTGTAGATTTGCGAGCGGATCGAGCGGTCGAGCTGTTGCATGTTTCCGCCCGGCAAATCCGGACGCCCTATGCTCTCCGCAAAAAGCGAATCGCCACCGAATGCCTTTTTTTCGCCGGCGAACCAAAACAGCACGTTGCCCGGACAATGCCCCGGCACATGCCGCACCTCGACCTCCTCGCCGAGCGCGGAAAATGTGTCCCCCTGCCCCACCCACAAATCCGCATGCACCGGCTCCATTTCGATGTCCGGGATCATGTAGCCGTTCATGAGTTCCGGCTTTTCAAGAAGCAACTGGTCGTCGCGATGCGCGCGCACCTTGGCGCCGGTGCGGCGCACGACATCCGCCGCGCCTTGCGTGTGATCCCAATGTCCGTGCGTGAGCCAGAGTTCGGTGAGTTTGCATTTTTCCCGCCGCAAGACCGCCTCGACATCCCACCACACATCACCCGGCGCGTCGATGAGCACCGCCTCGCCGAGCACGGGAGCGGTGAGAAGATAGGCGTTTGTCTGAAGCGGCCCGGCGGGCAGCACGTGGACATTGATTGGCATGACCCGCAAACTGCACACCCGCCCCCCCGTGGCGATCAATGGAAAAAATGCGAAAAAAGAACGAACCTCACCGTTGGCGGCAGCATCGCGGGCACGCTTGCGCAAGAGAGCGTGCGCTTGAGCAAAAGTAAGTGACCGGCCGGGGACCTGCACACGCGGGGCATTGCCGGATGGGTGTAATCAATAACAACGGGCGCCTTCAATGGTGGCCATTTGCATGGATACGACGCGCGTATTATCTC
>JAISGL010000229.1 GCA_031263125.1 Opitutaceae bacterium
TGTCGCTCGCAAAGCCTCGTTGTGGCCATGCCCGCCCGCAAAGCGGGCACCCGGTCATGGCCAGCCTTTCGGGCCATCGCCTGCGGCGATGCCATCTCCGCGCTGTCGCGCTCCGTCAACCACCGGCTGATATCTGGCAAGCCTCCGGCTTGCCACGGCGCTGCCACTTAAATGGCGGGGAATATTAATAAAGTAGAACTTCATAATTATGAAAATCCCCTGTGTCACAATCCTCACCGCGCTGGCGACGAACATGCTGTTCGCGTCCGCACCACCCGCACCGCTCGCACCATCCGCAAACGTCCAAAGCGACGTGAGCTACCTCGGCCCCGACCGCGCCGAGAAACTCGACATTTATCTCCCGCCCGAAACCTTCGCGCGCCCCGTCCCGGCGGTGCTGTTCATCCACGGCGGCGGCTGGCGCCTCGGCGACAAGGCCGGCACACGCGAAGTGAAAATCGCCACCACGCTCGCCGCCCGCGGCTACGCGGTGGTTTCCATCAATTATCTTCTGAACGTCGGCGAACGCAACGAAGCCGCCCGCAAAACGGTGCTCACAAGCGTCGCATGGCCGCAAAATCTCCACGACTGCAAAAGCGCGCTGCGCTTCATCCGCAAGGAATCCGCGCGCCACGGTATCGACCCGAACCGCATCGCCGTCGCGGGCGGCTCCGCCGGCGGACATCTCGCCATGCTGCTCGGCGCGACGGCGAACCACGCCGAATTTAATAAACACGGCCTCTACACCGACCAATCCAACGCCGTCTCGTGCATCCTCAATTTCTACGGCGAATATGATATCAGCGGACGCTGGAGTTTCTGCTTCGCAGGCAAAACACCCCGCCAAACGGACGCCAATATAAAAGCCGCGTCGCCCATTACGCATCTGGACAAAAACACACCGCCCATGTTCATCACCCACGGCTCCGCCGACAAAACAATATCCGTCGAACGCTCGCGCCTGCTCGCCGCGCATTTGAGCAAACTCGGCGTGGATTATTTATACGTCGAAATCGGCGGCGCCGCGCACGCATACGACCTTGAGCCGCAACAAATGGATTTGCGCCCCATCGTGCTGGCGTTCCTCGAAAAACATCTGGGCAAACCCTGAGCCTCCCGTCTCCCGTCTCGCGACTCCCGATTTTCACGCCACTTTTTTCATCATGTTATATCCAATCGATTCCGAAACACGCGAAGTAAAGGAACTCCCGGGCATCTGGGAATTCCAACTCGACCCGGACAACGCCGGTCTCAACGAACGCTGGTTCGCGCAACCGCGACTCCCCGGCGAAACGCTCCCGATGCCCGTGCCCGCGAGCTACAACGACATCACCACCGAGGCGCGCGTGCGCGACCACATCGGCCCCGTGTGGTATCGCCGCGCCTTTTTCGCGCCCGCCGCCTGGCGCGAACGCCGCGTCGCCCTCCGCGTCGGAGCCGCCTCGCACCGCGCCACCGTCTGGATTAACGGACGCGAAATCTGCCGCCACAAGGGCGGCTTCCTGCCCTTCCAGGGCGAGGCGGACGCCGCGCTCAATTTCGGCGCAAACAATAGCATCGTCGTGCGCGTCGACAATATCCTCGACTGGACAACACTGCCGCCCGGCGAAGTCGTCACGCAACCGGGCAGGCCGCCGTATCCCGCCGGTCACAAAGTGCAACTTTCATATCACGATTTTTATAATTACAGCGGCATCCATCGTCCCGTGCGCCTCGTCGTCACGCCACGCGACGGCATCGAGGATATCACCGTGCGCCACGAACTCGACGACAACAACGCCGCCGCTCGCGTACACGTGCGCGTGACCCAAGGCGCGGACCGCTGCCGGATTTCCTTCATCGATACCGAAGGCGTCACCTGCGCCAGCGCGGACGGAAACGACGCCACGTTAATAATCGCGAACCCCAAACTCTGGTCGCCGGGCGCGCCCTATTTATATAATCTCAAAGTCGAAACCTTCGCGAAAGACGGCGCGCCCGTGGATGTATATTATCTGCCAACCGGCATTCGCACGGTCAAAGTCACCGACTCGCAATTCCTCATCAACGGAAAGCCGTTTTATTTCAAAGGATTTGGCAAACACGAGGACTCCGACATTCGCGGCAAAGGTCTCGACGAAGCCCTGAACCAGCGGGATTTTTATCTCTTGAAATGGATTAACGCGAACTCGTTCCGCACCTCGCATTATCCCTATTCGGAGGAAATCATGCGCATGGCCGACCGCGAAGGCATCGCCGTCATCGACGAAGTGCCCGCCGTGGGTTTGTATTTTTTCAACGACGAGGAACTGCCGGCAAAATCAGTATTCATTCCCGAACGCGCCGGCGGTGAACTCCGCGCGCATCACAAGGATTGCGTCCGCGAATTGATAGCCCGCGACAAAAACCACGCCTGCGTCGTCATGTGGAGCCTCGGCAACGAAACCGCCACGCACGAGGACGCCGGTTTTGAACATTACAAAAGCGTCGCCAGACTCGCCCGCGAACTCGACCCGACGCGCCCGCTGACCATCGTCGAATATAATTTCCCGTGGTTCACCAAAGTCGCCGGCCTCGTGGACGTGATAAGTTTCAATCGTTACTTTGGCTGGTATATGGACACGGCGAGCCTCGGCGCCGCCGAACTCAAACTGAAAAACGAAATCGAGGAATGGCGCCGCGGATGGAACAAGCCGCTGTTGATAACCGAATATGGCGCCGACACCATCGCCGGTTGTCACGCGCTGCCCCCGCGCATGTTCACCGAGGAGTTTCAGGTGGATTTTCTGGACACCTATCATCGCGTTTTCGACCAGTACCCGTTTATCATTGGCGGACATCCCTGGTGCTTCGCGGATTTCCAGACAAAGCAAGGCATCACGCGCTTCGACGGAAACAAAAAAGGCGTCTTCACGCGCCAGCGCGACCCAAAGGCCGCCGCGCACTATCTGAAAAAATATTGGAAGAACAAATAACGCCGGACCATATGATACCGAATGTCTATATTATGGCGGATGCCGAGGGCATCAGCGGCATTTACGAAAGCAGACAGGTGATGGATGGCGAATCCCGCTACGCCGACTGCCGCGTTAACATGGCAAAGGATATAAACGCCTGTGTCAAAGCCTGCAAGGAAGCGGGCGCCCAAAAGGTCTTTGTCAGGGACGCGCACAGCGCGGGTTCCAACGTCACATGGGCAAATCTGTCATCACTGGCCGACTGGTATATCATTGGAGACAGCCGTAATAATCGTTTCCCCGGCCTGGACGAATGTGACGCCATTATACTTCTTGGCTACCACGCCATGGCGGGGACCCCGCAGGCAATCCTCGAGCACACAATGAGTTCAAAAGAGGTGCAGAACTACTGGCTCAACGGAAGGAAAACCGGCGAAATCGGGATTGATGCGGCAATCGCCGGCGACCACGACAAACCTGTCATCATGGTGAGCGGCGACGACAAAACCTGCGCCGAGGCGAAGGATTTTCTTCCCTGGGTGACGACCGCGGAAGTCAAAAAAGGTTTGTCTATAAACGGCGGCATGCTACTGCCGCCTGACAAGGCTTATGCTCTCCTCGCGGCAAAAACAAAGGAAAGCATGGCGAACATAGCCCTGGCAAAACCCTTCATTCCGGCAAAACCCGTCACCTTGCGCGTTGAATTGACCGAGCGAAGCAGGCTGTCCATCCCCGAAGCCAGCCCCTGCATGAAGATAATCGACGGCAGAACCTACGAAGTCCGGTGCGCCACCACAGAGGAAGCGCTACGGCACCTATAATATCATATAATGAATCACGTCGCGGGTCACGCTCCTCGAACCTCTGTGTCAAAACAGACCGCTTCAACTTTTTTTTTTAACAGACACTCCTGAACGCCCTCTCCCGCCCCACCGATCATCATGATGCGCATTACCTCCGACAACGATTCCAACGAACAGCTTCTTTACTTCACCTCGTCCAGCCTTGACGCGACGGACGGGCATCTTGTTTATATCAGTGATCGGACCGGATCGCCCAATCTTTTCACACGTGATCTCGCCACCGGAATTGCGCGAAGGCTCACTGACAACCGCGAAGGAACACTCAAATCCTATGTGTATTTTTTCGGCAGCGAGCGGCGGGGGCTGGGCAAGGCCAGTGTCAGTTTCGATCCCATCCGCCGTGTTTTATATTATATTCAAAATGACGGGATCCGGTGCGTCACTCCCGACGGTGTGGGCCGCGTCCTGGCCCGAGTTCCTTCTGGACAAGTCACGGCCTTCACCCACGTCAGCGCGGACGGACGGCTCCTGTGCGTGCCCACCACCGACGAACGCGCCCTGGACACCGGCAACCAAAGCGGTTGTGTCTGCGACAGGCCGGACTATGATATAGATGAGCGCATGCGGCGCGAAGGGCTTTCATCCTGCCTGAATATTTACGATACCCGCACGGGCCGGCTGCTTGCCGCCGAAAAGGTTCCGCTTGCATGGATTACCCATGTCCAGTTCAACCCGGTCGATCCCTCGCTGATTCTTTATAATCACGAATGGCCCGCGGACTGCGGAGTGCGGCGGCTCTGGCTGTGGGATGGGAAGCGGCATCTCCGCCTGCGACGCGAAGGGGGGCCGCGCAGCCGCGACGACTGGACCTGTCATGAAATGTGGCAACCTGACGGCGGACATGTCATTTATCACGGCAAATATAAAAACGGCTCGCCTTATATCGGGCGGGTGAGTGCGCGGGGCGGCGGGCCGGTTGAAATTCCGCTCCCTGAAAAATACCGGCGCTACGGCCATTTCACGGTGGGCAATCGCAATGACAACTGGCTTGTCACTGACGGATATTATCATCCCATGGGAATGCCCGAAAATGAGAAGCAGTCTGGCGAGTGGATTTGCCGCCTGTGCGTTGACTGGAAGGCGCGCAAGATCGGCTGGCATCCGCTGTGCGAGCATCTTTCCACCTGGGATTGTCAGGACAGCCATCCGCATCCGATATTCAATCACACGGACACTGCTGTCTATTTCACCTCCGACAAGGACGGCCGCCGGGCAATTTTCCGGGTGGATGTGGATGCGCGGCGTATCAGAAATAACCCTTTATCCCGGGAAAAATAATCCGGGCATCAGAGGCGCAGACAAACAAACCGGTCAGCCGGCTGACAATTTGCAGCCCTCTGCGTCCAAGCAACCGGCTGATGGCCGGCGTTTCCGGATTAGAAACACCCCTCAAGGGTCTTTTGCGCCACGCGCATTACATTTCCGCCGATGATATTGCGGATGTCGTTGTCCGAAAATCCCCGCTGGACCAGCCCGACCGTGAAGAGCGGCCAGTTTGTCCATGTGACCGATTGGCTCATCCCGGTGGTTTCCTCGAATGGCTCAATGGCAGGCGGCCAAAACTGTTCATAAATCGGACGCGCTCGCGGAATATTCAGTTTGGAAAAATTTTCAGGGTTAAAGCACTCCGCCATACGGTCTGTCCCGATGGCCACATGACCGGCGCCAAAACGCTCCGCCACGTATTCAATATGGTCGAGAAAGGAATCTATCTTTCCGGTGCCGCGATAATATCCGGGAATCGCACAAATGCCCATATACCCACCTGTCCTGACGATTTCACGCATGACCTCGTCGGGTTTCCCACGATAATGTTTGCTGAGCGCCCCGGCGACAGTGTGGCTGGCAACAACCGGTTTCTTTGAACATTGCGCGGCTTCCAGGCTGGTGCGAAACCCGGAATGCGCCACGTCGGGAATGATGCCGACCCGGTTCATCTCGACGATGACGGCGCGGCCAAATTCGCTGAGGCCGCCATCTGCCGGTTCCGCGCATCCGTCCCCGATCAGATTGCGCCGATTGTAGGTCAGGTGCATCATGCGGACTCCGAGTTGATAAAAGACCGTGATATAATACAGGGCGTTTTCCACGGAATATATTGGAGACGGCAGAGGAACGCCATTGGTGGTCATGTATATTGTGTGTCTGCCCGCCTCCCTGGCCGCTGTCACATCCTCCGGGAAAACGGAACGCGCCACAACGTCGCGAAATTTGTCGCAAAGGTAGCTTTGCCGTGCAAGGCGCTTGATCAGGCGTCCGATGTCGTTGCCTTCCTCCCCGCAATTCTGGAAGACGCAGTCCACTCCCGCCGCATCAAATGTTTTCTTGAAATTCCGGAGTGCTTCCGATGAGGCCAGAAACCGCAGATAACTTTCCTCCTCGTAACAATTGGAAATTTCATCCCTGTCCGCCCCGGCTTCCGCGAGCGACACCAACCGCGTCATCGCCCCGGCAGGCAAGCCGCTTGGAACAAAGGCATAGGCGTCCCATACCAATGCGTCGCGGTGAAGTTCCAACCCGTGTTCCAGTTGTTTCGGTGTGGGTTTCAAAATTGAAAGCGCAAGGGCGCGGCAGTCTTCAATAAACGGATTCATAGGCATTCCTTGGTGATGGAAATTTTATTTCTTGCAATTATAAACGCCGGTTGCATCGTAGCGCCCTTTCAATTTTGAATTCGGAAAAATTCCGGATCTTGCCGCGTCCCGGCACATTTTTATGAACGACCTTATCAGCATTTACCTGAAAATGATGGTGCTCTACACGCCGTTTTTCGGGCTTTCGTGTTTTCTCGCCATGAGCAGGGAACACACGCAGGCGGAGCGGCGGCACATGGCCTGGCGGGTGGCGCTGGCGGTGTTGGTTTCCAGCGTGGCGTTATTTTTGTTCGGCCGGTTTATTTTCATGCTTTTCGGAATCACGGCGGATGCCTTTCGCATCGGGGCGGGAAGCGTCCTGTTTCTCTCAGCGCTGGCAATGGCGCAGGGGAAAACCCCGGTGGAAAACAAGGAGGCGAGGCACGGAATCGTCATTGTGCCGCTGACGATCCCCGTGATCGTCGGGCCGGGTACGATCGGCGCGCTGCTGGTGATGGGTGTAAACCAGACATTCAATGCGCGATTGATCTCGTTGGCCGGAATCGCGCTGGCGAGCATTACAATCGGGCTGATGTTATTTCTTTCGGACAGAATCAGCCGCCTGCTCGGTGATGCGGGACTGCAAATCGTCAGCCGCCTGACCGGATTGTTTGTCTGCGCTTTGGCGGCCCAGATTATTTTCACCGGAATAAAGGGTTATTATTAACTGGTGTTACGCAGCGCGCAGGGCCTGACCTTGTGTCAGGCCGCGCACGTGCGCAGGGGAGCGCATTGGTAATCCGCGGCCTGACTCAAGCTCAGGCCCTGCGGCTACCGCGTAATATTCTTTATTAACTGATGTGACGCGACTGGCAGGGTATTGTAGGGCCTGACCTTGTGTCAGGCCGCGAATTACCTGTGTGGCCTCCCACGCAAACGCGGCCTGACACAAGGTCAGAAGGTTTGGGGTTCGACTCCCTGCGGTTGCGCCAGATTTTTTCTCCTATGAAAACCCGCGATTTCCCTCTGAAAACGCGGGTTTTTCTTTGCTCCTGTTT
>JAISGL010000308.1 GCA_031263125.1 Opitutaceae bacterium
CTTTTTTTATTTTGGACGTTCTCGAAAATAACACATCTTACATTCGAGGACTGCTGCGAGCGATAAGGTGACTTAAAGACAACAATGTTATTTTCGGGCGCATCCTTTGCGTCTGATTAAACTGATGTTACGCGACCGGCAGATTTTGCACGGCCTGACACAAGGTCAGGCCAGGTCCGCCAGTAATATCAGAGGGTTATTTGCTCCAGTCGAGCATGCGCTGGAGCGGGGCGAGAGCGGCGGCGCGGATCGCCTCGGGCAACTCGATCTCGGGCGTCATGGTTTTGAGCGCGTCACGCACTTTTTCAATCGTGTTCAGTTTCATGAAGCGGCAATCGTTGCACGAGCAGGTGTCGGTCGGGCCGGCGATGAAGGTCTTGCCCGGCACTTCGCGCTGGAGGCGGTGGAGCATGCCGCTTTCCGTGACGACGATGATTTCGCGCGCGGGCGTCGCGCGGGCAAACGTCACCATAAGCTCGGTCGAGCAGACTTCGTCGGCGAGGTCGCGGACGGCTTGCACGCATTCGGGGTGCGCGACCACGGGCGCGTCGGGAAAGCGCGAGCGGATTTTTTCGATTGCCGCGACGGTGAACTGCACGTGCGCGTAACAACTGCCGGGCCAGAGTTGCATGTCGCGTCCGGTTTTCTGCCGGACCCACTGGCCGAGGTTCTGGTCGGGCACGAAGAGGATTTTTTTGCCGGCGGGGATGCGGGAGACGATTCTGGCGGCGTTGCCGCTGGTGCAGATGACGTCGCTGAGCGCCTTCACGGCGGCGGAGCAATTGATGTAGGCGACGATGCAGGTGTCGGGGTGCGCGGCTTTGTAGGCGGCGAGTTGCGGGGCGGGGCAGGAGTCGGAGAGCGAGCAGCCGGCGGCGGGGTCGGGCAGGATGACGGTGCGCGCGGGGTTCACGATTTTCGCGGTCTCGGCCATGAAGTGTACGCCGCAGAAGAGGATGACGCCGGCTTTGGCCTGTTGCGCCTGGTAGGAGAGGCCGAGCGAATCGCCCACGTAATCGGCGACGCGCTGGATGGATTCGATTTGGTAATTGTGCGCGAGGATGACGGCGCCGCGTTCGCGTTTGAGCGCGAGGATTTCCTCCTGGATGGGCGTGAGCGCGTCCGGCTCGTTGCGCGGGCGGACGATGAGTGGTTCGTAGTTGAGGATGGCTGGCATCGGAAAAAGTGGATGCGGAGCATAGTGCCTGGCGCGCCGGTGCAAAGCGGAATATGCGGCGGTGTGCATACGCGGCGGGTTCGCGGCACGGGCGTCTTTGGGAGTAGCGCGGGCGGGACGCCCGTGCTACTTCGGAATACTCAATCCGGCTTCGCCCGTCCGGTTTTTGAGATGCGCCATGCGACGGGCGGTTTCATGCCTGCGCCGATTTCACGCCAACGCCGATTTCACGTCGGCGCCGTTTTCACGCCAACGTCGGTTTCATGTCGGCGTCGGTTTCACGCCAATGTCGGTTTCATGCCGGCGCCGGTTTCATGCCAGCGCGAAATCCATCATGCGCTTGAAGCGGTCGACCTTGGCGATGACGACCTGGATTTTTTCACTCGCGGCGAGGCGCTTCTTTTTGCGGCGGCCAACGAAGGCGGTGTTGCCAGGGGTCGGGAAATAATCGTCGCCGGTGAAATTGTCGCGGTTGATGAAACCGAAGGCGCCGGATTGCGTGAGTTCGATGAAGACGCCGCCGGGGCGCACTTCGGTGATGATGGCTTCGAATTTGGTCTTCGTTTTTCGGGCGAGTTCGCGTTCGAAAAATTCGAGCATTTTTATTTTCACGCTTTCGCGCTCGGCCTCGGCGCTGTTTGTCTCGGTGATGCTGAGGTGCTCGCCGAGCGATTCCATGTTGCCGGCGTTGTAGCCGTATTTGTAACCGGCGGGCACGGGGTGGCCGGCGTGCTTGATCATGTGGTAGGCGAGCACGCGGTGGACGACGAGGTCGGAGTAGCGGCGGATGGGCGAGGTGAAATGCGTGTAGTCTTTTTTTGCGAGGCCGTAGTGTCCGTCGGGCGTGGCGCGGTAGCAGGCTTTTTTCAGGCTGCGGAGGAGTTGCGTGCGCAGGGCGTGGCCTTGCGGGTGGCCGGCGAGCGCAGCGAGGGCTTTGACCATTTCGGCGCGGTTGGCGAGGTCGCCGCACTGGATGCCGGCGATGGCGAGCGTTTTTTGGAATTCGGCGAGTTTGTCCTCGTCGGGTTCGTCATGCACGCGGTAGAGCGAGGCGAGGCGGTGCGTGCGCGTGAGGCGGGCGACGGCTTCGTTGGCGGCGAGCATGAACTCTTCGATGAGCTGGTGGCTTTCATCGTTTTCGATGAGTTCGAGGCGGTCGGCGTAGCCGCGTTCGTCGGTGAAGATTTTTGTCTCGGGCATGTCGAGGTCGAGCGAGCCGCGGTTCATGCGGTCGCGGCGGAGGCGGGCGGCGATTTTCCAGAGGCGGCGGAGCCATGACTGGAGGTCGACCATCTCGATGTCGGCCAGCTCGGCGATGGCGCGTCCGGTGGAGCCGGTCTGGTGCGCGGGGGGGACGGGGAGGGCGCGGATTTTCCGGAGATTGTATTCAAACATGAACGCGTACGCCTGGCGATAGGTGAGGCGTTTGCGCGAGCGGATGACGGTGCTGGCGCAGGTGGTGTTGATGAGGCGGAGTTTTTTGTCGAAGGTGAGGAAGACGGCTTTGCAGAGGCGGTCGCGCGCCTCGACGAGCGAGCAGAGTCCGTTGGAGAGTTTTTGCGGGAGCATCGGGATGACGGCGCCGACGAGGTAGGTGGAGTTGCCGCGGCGTTGCGCCTCGCGGTCGAGCGCGGCGCCGGGGCGCACGTAGTGGGACACGTCGGCGATGTGGATGCCGATGCGTGTTTCCTCGTCGTCGAGTGTTTCGATGGAGAGCGCGTCGTCGAAATCCTTCGCGTCGTCGGGGTCGATGGTGATGGTGGGGACTTCGCGGTAGTCGAGGCGTCCGGGGAGTTCGGCGGCGGTGACTTCGGTGGGGAGCGCGGCGACTTCGCGTTCGACGTCGGCGGGGAATTTCGGGTCGAGGTGGTATTTGACGAGCACGCCGGCGAGTTCGGCGTCGGGGGCGAAGGTTTTGCCGAGGCATTGCGTGATTTTGCCTTCGAGGGGTTTGTGGCGGGCGGTCCATTCGGCGAGTTGGACGACGACTTTGTCGCCGGGGGCGGGCACGGGTTTGATGCCGCTGGCGGCGGGGTCGCCGACGCCGATGTCCTGCACGAAGCGGGGGTCGTCGACGTTGACGTAGAATTTGTTGCGGATGCGCGTGAGGTTGCCGACGACGGTGGCGCTGGCGCGTTCGACGACGGTGGCGACGCGTCCGATGGGTTCGGGGGGGCGGCCGTTGCGGGCGCGCGACATTTGCGGGGAGATTTTCACCGTGACTTTGTCGCCGTGGAGCGCGACGCCGGTGTCCTCGGGGGCGATTTGGATGGCGGGTTCGTCAATGGCGTCCGCGCCGGTGCGGCCGGGCAGCGGGTCGAGGATGACGAAGGCGGAGCCGCCCTGGCGGAACATGATTTTGCCGGTGCGCGTGTCGTCATCGCCGGCGAGCGCGAGGCGGTCGCCGCGCACGAGGACGAGGTTGCCTTTCGAGAGGAGCAGGCGGACTTCGTGTTCGAGCGAGCGGCGCTCTTTTTTATTGAGCGCGAGTGAGTGCGCGAGGGCTTTGATGTCCTGCGGCTTGTAGTCGCGGCGACGGAGTTGTGCGAGAATGCGTTCGCGGAGTTTCATATGAATGTGGGAATGAGGGTGGGTTGAGTTAGGTTGGTTCGGGTTGGGTTGATCGAGTTGGGTTGGGTTAGGTTGGGTTGGTCGGTCTGGGGTGATTTTTGAAGAGCGTCTGTCAGCGTTTGGCCCAGCGGCGCCGGGACACAATCCGGCGAATGACATCGGGATTTCGGCGGCCATCCAAAACCGTGAGAATCAGACTCCGGTTTTCCTCCTGGATAAAATACACGATATAATAGGATTTTTTGAGAATGGCGCGCTGCACCCGTCCGTATTTTTTCGGGAAACTGTCGGGATTCCATTCAATCCAGCTCACGGTCTCCTCATATTTTTGCAGGAAATGCTCACGCCCGTCCGCGTGCCAGGATTCATAATGCACGATGGCTTCTTCGAGATCGCGCTCGACCTCCGGAAGTTCGAAGACGGGCTTGCTTTTCATTTCCGGCGAAGCCGCTGCATCATTTCAGAATGCGGAACCGGTTCGCTTTTGCCGCTGCGGTAGCGTTTGAGCCGTTCGTCAATGACCCGCTTGTGCAACGCGGGAACAGGCAACGCCTCCTCGTCGGC
>JAISGL010000482.1 GCA_031263125.1 Opitutaceae bacterium
ACTGATGTTACGCGAAGGCCGGTTTTTGGTAGGGCGGTCTCGCCGAGACCGCCCTACCAAAAAACCTCGGCTGCGTAACATCAGTTACCTGTGTGGCCTCCCATGCGAACGCGGTCTGACACAAGGTCAGGCCCTACGCACCGCGTAACATCAGATATCAATTATTTTCCTTTTTTGGGGCCTTTGTCTTTTGCGGTTTTGTTTCCGGGTTTTTGCTGTTTGTGGCCTGTGTTACCGGGGGTTTTGCTGTCCTTGGGGATGGGCTTGGCGGTGATTTTTCCCGTCGGGGTCGTGCTGAGGGTGTTGCCGGCGGCGAGGGTGTTCAGCCAGGGCATGTTTTTGTCGAGGTAGGCGTTGCCGATTTCGTCGCCGAGGCTGGTGCGCACGTCTTTGCGGAGTTGGGTGGCCAGGGTTTTGAGGGCTTGCTGTTTGTCACGGGAGGAGAGGTTTTTGTCGGCGGCGATTTGCCGGGAGAGCGAGACGGCCTGGTCGCGCAGGCCGTAGACTTGCCCGACGGTGGCGGGAGGGATGTCGAAGCGGGCGGCGGCGCCTTGGAGCGCGGTGTAGTCGTTGTCGTTGGCGCGGAGGAAGGCGGCGTAGCGGTCGGGGCCGAGGAGGTCGCGGAGTTGCTGCGCGGCGAGGGTCTGGGCGGCGGGGGCGTTTTTGGTGGCGGTGAGCGTTTGCGCGATGTCAAAGGCGGCTTTGTACTCGGCTTCGGTGGAGTCGGGGAGGGCGGCGAAGCGTTTGCGGAGGTCGGTGGCCGCGGGCGAGTGGCGCAGGTCGTATTCGGCGAGTTCGGCGGGGCTGAGAATGGCTTCGAGGTCGCGGCGGTGCTCCTGCCGGAGGAGTTTGCGTCCGGTGTCGTCGGAGGGGAGGCGGAAGAGCGAGATTTCGTCGGCGATGCCGTCGTGCATGTTGCCGTAGTCGCGGTTGAGTTGGGAGAGTGCGGCGGCTTTGCCGGCGGGGAGGAAGGTGTAGCGGGCGGCGGCTTTGGCGGTGTAGTCGTCGCCGGGGAAGCCGGCGGCGCGGGCTTCGATTTGTTCGGAGAGGGCGCGGAGTTCGGCGCGTTCGGCGGCGGTGAGTTGTTTTTTGGTGGCGGCGGTTTGCTGCCAGTAGGGTTTGCCGGCGTTTTTGGCTTCGAGCATGGCGCGCTGGCGGTCGTGAAGGGGTTTCCAGAGCATGGCGCGCATGACTTCGCGGGCGATGTCGGCGGGAATGCCGGCGGCGATGAGTTTTTCCCGGAGGGTGGCGAGTTCGGCGTTGTCGGGGAGTTGGGGGAGGCTGGCGGCGGGCGTGGCGGCGCGGGCGCCGGCGGTGGCGGTGTTTTGGCTGGCGGTGGTGCGGGCGGCATTGAATGGGGCGGGGGATTTGCCAGGGCGCGTGATGATGAGCGCGGCGTTTGCGGCGAGGGAAAATACAAGCAGGACGGGAAGGAGTTTTGCGGGGAGACGTTTTTTCATTTGCGGTGAGTGGGTGGCGTGCGTGGCTGGGTGGCGTGGGTGGCGTAGATTTTTCGAGACGGCGGCGCGAGGGAGGCGGTTACGGTTGCGGCAGTGACGGTGGCGATAGTGGCGGCGGCAACGGTGGCGGCAGCGGCGATGGCGGTCGTACGCGACACACGTGCGGAATACACGTGCGTAGCGGTAGCGCAGGCTGCCAAGCCTGCTTTGCTTGCGGTGCTCGCGAGGCATAAGTCGATATAAATCGATTTAAGTCCTGATGTTACGCAGCCCGTAGGGCCTGACCTTGTGTCAGGCCGCGAATTACCAATGTGGCCTCTTTCGCGAGCACGGCCTGACACAAGGTCAGGCCCTACGAAAACTGCCGACCGCGTAACATCAGTTAAGTCGACATAAGTCGATTTAAGTCGAGTGGCGGCGAGGGGGCGCGTGGTGGGCCGTAGAGCGTCCTCACGCAAAAAGGGCGTCGCTTGCGGCGCGACGCCCTTGCAAGGACCGGTGTGGGTTCGGTGTGGTATGCTCGCCCGCGACACTAAAACTGCCAGCGGTAGCCCGCGTTCAGGCCCCAAGGTTTGCTGCAGTCTTCGGCGTAAGCCGCCTCGTAGTCGAAGTACAACTGGTGGCCCGCGCTGAGTTGCCACACGACGCCGGCGCCGAATTCGGCGCGGAGGCCGTCGATGTTCGGGCGGAGGCGCTGGTAGCCGTTGCGGATTTCACCGCCGCTGCTGGTCAACACTGCGCCGCCTATGCGGGCGTAGGGGTGCATCACGCCGCCATTGGTCAGGCGGACGGTTTTACTGATGGTTTGGGTGAGGCGGAATTGCAGGGCGTCCATGTCACTCGCGGCGATGCGCAGCGTGGTGGCGGCATCGGGCGTGGTGGCGGCGTAGTCCCTGGCGAAGATGCGCAGGTAGCTGAGTTGGAGTTGTGGCTCGATTTGCCAGCCGCCTTTCAAGGAATATTTTTTGCCGGCTTCGAGGGTGAGGCCGAGGTTCAGGTTGTTGTAATCGGCTTCGAGGGTGGTCGTTCCGGCGGCGGGGGCGCGGAGGGTGTTTTCGATGGTGGCGATTTTCAGCATGGCGTCGATGTAGAGGCCGCTGGCGCGCTGGTAGGTGGCGTACACGCCGCCGTGGGTGCTGGTGAGTTCGGCTTTCGGCGCCGGAGGCTTTGAAGTCGGCGTCGCTGCGGGCGTAGCCGAGGTAGAGGCCGGTGTACAGGGTGGCGTCGGCGGCGAGGGGCCATGCGCGGTCGGCGCCGATGTCGAAGCCGTAGAGTTACTGGGTGAAGGAGCGGCCGGCGACTTCGGCGTCGAGGTTGAGGCGTTGGGCGTAGGCGCACGTCCAGAGGGCGGCGGTGTTGTGGGGCTGATTAGACCGATCTGGCTGATCTGGCTGATCGGACATATCCGACAGATCGGCCTGAGCTGCCTGGGCTGCCTGATCAGCCTGGGCTGCCTGATGGCCTGGCGCTGGCGCCGGTGATTTCCCACCCATTTTTCAAAATGCCGCGCTAAAAATGGCCGCAAGTTCCGTTTCGGGCAGGCCACTCGCACGCGCCTCGGCGAGCAGACCTGCCATCGACGCTTCCGCATCGCCTTTTTTCGGATACAGGGCGAGCGGATAATCGGTGCCGAATAAAAGCCGCCCGGCGCCCGCGGCGGCGGCCATTTGCGTCCAGAGGGTCGCGCTTGTTTTCGCGCCGTAAACAAGGGGCGATGCCGCGGTGTCGTAGAAGAGGTTCGCCTGCGCTTTCGCGGCTTCGCCCCACGCGGCGTCCAGGGGCAGGCACGCGCCCCAGTGCGCGAGCACAAAGCGCGTCGCCGGAAACTGCCGCGCCCAGCGCACGAAATCGCGGAGCGGCGTCGCCACTTTTCCCGGATACTGGCGCGCGCCCGCGGCGCCGGCTTGCTCGGTGACGTGCAGGCACACCGTCAGCCCCGCCTCGCCCGCCAGCGCGAACGCTTCTTGCAGCGCCGCGTCGTCCGCCGCCACGCCTTGCGAGTGCGGCGACAGTTCGCCCAGTCCGGCGAAGCCCATGCCGGCGGCGCGGCGCACGGTTTCGCGCATCGCGGCAACGCCCGCGCGCGGGTGCAGCGTCGCGCACGCACGCAGGCGGTCCGGATGCGCGCGCACGCATTTTTCATAAAAGCGGTTTTGCCATGCGCAGGTCGCCGGGTTTTCCCAATACCAACCTTGCAACACGGCGCGGGTCACGCCGGCTGCGTCCATGTCGCGCAACAACGTGTCCACGCTTGGGAAGCCTTGCACGGCGCGGCCGTCCTTGCGCACGCGGGCGCACAGGGTCGCCCAATGCGTTTCGCCGTGCGCCGCCGCCCATGCAGCCGGGGCGCGGTTTGCCTCCGGCGGGTAGAGGTGGACGTGGGAGTCGGTGATTTCCATTGGCGGCGGCGGCGGTGTTTGTGGTGGCGGCGGCGGTGTTGGCGTTGTTGTTGTTGGCGGCGGCAGCGTTGGTGGCGGCAGCGTTGGTGGCGGTGGCGGCGTTGGTGTTGGTGGTGGTGATGGTGATGGTGATGGTGGCGGGAAAACACACAGGATGGGAATGCGGGGGGTGGCAATCTTGTGCTTGTGCTTGCGCGCTTGTGCTTGCGCGCTTGCGATCCTGGGAGCGCCGGCATCCTGCCGGCATCGGCATTTGTTCGCCTTTGTTCGCCCCAAGCCCAATTCCAAACCGTGCCGGCAAGATGCCGGCGCTCCCAGGACGCAAGCGTGGAAGGCACGCAAGCACGCAAAACAGGCTCGCCCCGCTTCCACACCTTGCGGCATTGTCCCGCATTTTCCATCCAGCACATCCACATGCTCTCGCGCTTTTTTAAACTCCGGGAAAACAACACCACCGTCAGCCGCGAACTCCAGGCGGGGCTTACGACTTTCGCCGCGATGGCTTATGTGCTCGCCGTCAACCCAAGCATCCTTTCCGCCACGGGCATGGACAAACCCGCGCTCGTCACCATCACCGCGTTGAGCGCCGCCACCGCCACCATCCTCGTGGCGCTCCTCACGAACTACCCGCTCGCGTTCGCCCCCGGCATGGGCATCAACGCCATGTTCGCCTACTCCATTTGCGGCGCGATGGGCACGCCGTGGCAGGAGGCGCTCGGCATGGTGTTTTGCAACGGCATCGTCTTTTTCATCCTCTCCGTGACGAAGGTGCGCATGCTCATCATGCAGGCCATCCCCTATTCGATGAAAATCGCCATAACGTGCGGCATCGGGCTTTTCATCGCGTTCATCGGCCTGAAAAACGCGGGCGTCATCGTGCCCAACCCCGACACCTATGTCGCGGCGGGCAATTTCGCCAGCGGCCCCGTCGCGCTTTGCCTCGGCGGTCTCATGCTCACCGTGATCCTCGTCGCGAAACGCGTGCCTGGCGCAATCGTCATCGGCATCATCGCGACGACCGTCGCCGGCGCGTTTGTGCCCGGCGCGGTTGTCGATGGGAAGGCCGTGATGGTCACGCATCTCGACGTGGCCGGCGCGCGCTGGCTGCCCGTCTCGCCCGGGCCGCATTTCCTGAAACTCACCTTCGGTTTTCTCATGGACTGGGGCGCGTTTTTCAAGGCGCTGCCCGTCATCCTCACGCTGCTCATCATCGCGATGTTCGACAACATCGGCACGCTCATCGGCGTGGCCAAGCGCGCCGGTTTCCTCGACAAGGACGGCAACCTGCCGCGCATCGGACGCGTCTTCGCCGCCGACTCCACCGCCGCCACCCTCAGCGCGCTTTTCGGCACCTCGACCGTCGTCAGCTACGTGGAGTCCGCCTCGGGCGTCGAGGCCGGCGGGCGCACCGGCCTGACTTCGATCACCGTCGCCGTGCTCATGCTCCTCGCGCTTTTCCTGACGCCGCTCATCCTTTGCATACCGATGGCCGCAACCGCGCCCGCGCTCATCATCGTGGGCGTGTTCATGCTCCAGTCGGTCGTTGAAATCAAGATGGACGACTTCATCACCGCCGCGCCCGCCGTGCTCACGATCATCTCGATACCGCTCACCTCAAGCATCGCCGAGGGCATCGGCATCGGCATGGTCAGCGCCGTGCTCCTGGCGCTTTTCACCGGACGCGCCCGTTCGATCACGTTTGTCGGATACGCGATCGCGGTCATGTTTTTCCTGAAATTTTTCCACTTCCCGCCATTCCACCAAGGCTGAAAAAAAGTGACCGCTGCAAAAAACACATCCGCTGGCGCCGACGGCGCGCGCACGCCGAAAACGCAAGGCTCCGCAGGGGCCGCTGGGTTTGCAAACGCAGCAAGCTCCACCGGGTTTGCCGGCTTCACCGGCTTCGAGGAACTGGTGAGTCATTTCCACCACCCGGAGGGCGGCGCCGCCCCGCTGCTTTCGCCCGACGACCGCCCGCTGCACGGGCAGACGCTCTACCTCGCGAGCTGCGAACTCGAAATGCGTTTCGGCGCCTTCCGCGCGCACATTTTCCAGGACATCATCGACAAGCACTACATCATCGCGCTCGCGCACGGCGACGTGACGACCGCCGACCCGCTGCACATCCGCATGCACTCCTCGTGCGTGACGAGCGAGACGCTGCGCGGCTGCGATTGCGATTGCGTCGAACAACTCGAAACCGCACTCGAACTCATTTCCAAAAAACGGCGCGGCATCCTGTTTTATCTCATGCAGGAGGGCCGCGGCGTCGGCTACGCGGCGAAGGCGCGCGACCGCATGCTCGTGCAGGCCTCGCGGGACCGCCTGACCACGTTCGACGCCTACGAGGCGATGGGACTCAAAAAAGACCACCGCCACTACGACAACATTTCCCAAATCTGCCACCTGCTCGGCATCCGCGCGCCCTTCAACGTGCTCACCAACAACCCCGACAAAGTCGCCGCCCTCCGCGCGCAAGGCATCCGCATCGCCTCGACCGAGCCGCTCGAGGTCGAACCCTCGCCGTTCAATCTCGCCTACCTCACGTCGAAAGCCACCTGCGGCGGGCACAATCTCAAGCGCCCCGCTGTCACGCGGGTGCGCCGCGCCACGCTGCCCGCGCCCGTCGTCCCGTTTCGTCCGCACGCGCTGGCGAACGCGCGACGCTTCATCCACGCCGCGAGCTATTTTCTCCCGATCAAACAAGTCGACGACGAAGCGCTGCTCACCGACGACCAATACAAAAAGCTCACGCCCGCGCACCAGAAGTTCATACGCTCGCACACGCCGCTGCGCGACGGGCGGCACCTCGTCGGAATCGACGCCGCGGCGCTCGCCGCGCATCGGCGGGCGGGCGCGGGCGACAGCGGCGGCGAGAGCAGCGACGCGGGCGGAAGTGGCGGCGCAGGCGAAGATGGCGGCGCGGGTGGAGGTGGCGACGCGGGTGGAGGTGGCGCGGGTGCTATCGCTGGCGTGGGTGCCGGCGCTGGCGTGGGTGCTGACGCTGATGCGTTCGCCGCGGGCACTGACGCGCTCGCGGCGCCGTATTGGTTTCGGGCGCACGTTTACTACGACGTCGTCACGAGCCAGGAATACGTTGTCCTCACGCACGGCACGCCGCGACCCGGCGACATCCCCGTCGTGCGCCTGCACAGCGAGGCGCTCTTCAACCGCTTCCCGCTGCGCACCGCCGCCAACCGCGACAAGATGAAGCAATCCGTGAAGCACATCATCACCCACGGCGTCGGCGCGCTCCTCCTCCTGCACAACGACGGACGCGGCGCCGGCTTCGGCGCCTACGCGACCGACCTCATGATGACGCAAACCGGCCAGGCCCGCGACACCGACGAAGCGTATCGCAAGCTCGGCATCAGTTACGACAGCCGCGACTACGACGCCGCGATGCTGCTGCTGAAGCACCACATCCCGGGCGAAAAAATCCAGATGGTGATGAACAGCCCCGACAGCCTCGTGAAGAAAAACGAATACATCGCCGCGTTAAGCGCCCACGACATCGACGTGGACCGGTGGATATTTTTGGACGAGTGATGCGAACGGGTAATGCGAGTGTAATTGCGAAAAGTAGCAATCAAGTGAACGCCCCGAAGCGGAAGCGAAGGCAGAGTGCCGAAGAGCGCAAAAACGGCGAAGCCGTTTCCCAATATAGCCCAGGGTTGCGACGCAGTCGCTACCCTGGGAAGAGGGGAAAAGATTATCACAACCTCGAAGAGGTTGCCTAGTATCCCATAACGCGTGATAATTCGCTTCGAATTACCAATATATTCATAACTGATGTTACGCGACTGGCAGGATTTGGGCGATACTGCCGGGGCAAGCCGGAGGCTTGCCAGAACTTAGCCGGTGGTT
>JAISGL010000398.1 GCA_031263125.1 Opitutaceae bacterium
CAAACCAATATCCGGTGGTGTCGCTCGCCAAGCCTCGCTCAACCACCGGCTAAGTTCTGGCAAGCCTCCGGCTTGCCCCGGCAGTATCGCCCTGCCAAAATCCTGCCAGTCGCGTAACATCAGTTATGAATATATTGGTAATTCGATGCGAATTATCACGCGTTATGGGATACTGGGAGCGCGGACATCTCTGCCCGCGATGCGTGTTTGAAAGACACCAAGCGGGCGCACGACGTTTCACGGTCAGGGATGCCCGCGCTCCCAGGAAAGGCATTCGCGCGGCATTCACCCAATCGCGGGTTTCGGGTTTGTTTGATGGATGATGGAGGATGGATGATGAAGGAACAACGCACCTGCGCTTTTTGCATCCCTTTGGCCGCATAACATCAGCTGGTAACTGATGTTACGCGGTCGGCAGTTTTCGCAGGGCCTGTCCTTGTGTCAGGCCCTGCTCGCGAAAGAGACCACATTGGTAATTCGCGGCCTGACTCAAGGTCAGGCACTACGGGCCGCGTAACATCAGAGATGGTGACTTGCGAAATAGTAACTTGCGGCTCGCCAAATACGTCACAGTTCGTGTGAATCTCGTTTTCACCAACCTATGCCTGACGACGCCGACGCGCCCTTCGACATTGCCCGCTGTTTGGAGCGGGTGCGCGCGCGCGACCAGCAGGCCGCGCGCGAACTGGTTGAACATCTTTACCCGCTGGTCATCCGCATCGTCCGCTCCCACCTTCCCCGCCGCGTGCCCGAGGAAGACCTGGCCCAGGAGGTGTTCATGAAGATGTTCACCCGCCTCGACCAATATCAAGGCACGATGCCGCTCCCGCACTGGGTCTCGCGCATCGCCGTCACCACGTGCATCGACCACCTGCGCGCGCAGAAACGCCGCCCCGAATTCCGCTGGGCCGACCTCTCCGAAACCGAAGCCGGGGTTTTGGACAACGTCATCACCAACGAAAACGACATCAGCGCCGGCGACGCCCTCGCCGCCCGCGAACTCATCCACAAACTCCTCGCCCAACTCAAACCCGAGGACCGCATGGTCATCCAGATGCTCGATCTGGAACAAAAAACGCTCGCCGAAATCAGCGCCCTCACCGGCTGGAACACCACGCTCATCAAAGTCCGCGCCTTCCGCGCGCGCCGCAAACTGCAAAAATTTTTCCAGGAATTGAAAAAGAAAGAACGCTCATGAATCCGAACACGCCCCCCAGCTCAACCGCATGGACGCGGCTCGCCGAAGCCGCCCGGCGCGCGCAATTCGACGACGTGCGCGACATCCCCGCGCCCTACGGTTTCGCCACCCGCGTCGCCGCCCGCGCCCTCAGCCTGCCGCCGACCTCCGCCGGCCCCTTCTTTGTCGCCAAGCTCACGCTCCGCGTCCTCGGCGTCGCGTGCCTGCTCGCCATTGTCAGCGTGACCACCAACCTCGGCGCCATCCTCTGCGGCATAGACGAAGCCGCCGGCGATCTTGGCAACACCTCCATCGAAGCCGCCGAAGTTGAAAATAGCGCCGACAACAGCACCCCCGCCCTTCCCTCAGACCAGACAATATAAGAAGTGGAGATTTTTCCCATGAACAAAACCGTCACGACCATATTTGCCCTGATTGGCATCTTCCTGTGCGGAGCCATAGTAGGCGGAGTTGTCGCCGTGCGCTATGCCAACGTGACCGTGCAGAAAAAAGCCGCCGACCGGCAACTCGGCAATCAGCAATGGGTGCGCATCACGAACCGCCTGAATCCCACCGAGGAGCAGAAACGGCAAATCCGCGCCCTTGTCACCGCGTACATGGAATCGCAGCAAAAGTCGCGGGACATTGAGCGGGAAGCCATCAACAAACTCGACGAAGGCATTCACGCGGTGCTCACGCCCGCGCAGGCGTCCGAATACGACAGAATCCGCAGCCGCAACAAGGAGAACGAAAGACTCTGGCAACGCTGGTACAGGGAGCAGCGCGCAAAGCATGGCGAATCCCCCATGGTCGCGCCCAAGCCCGTCGACGGCGGCAAGGAACGCAAGGATGCCAGGGACACAAAGGACGCCAAAACGCAAAAGTCGAAATCCGGCGGCGCAGCAAAACCCGGCGGCGCCACCACGCCATAGCGCACAGTCATTCTTCAAACATCGCAAAATCGGAGCAATTCCAGAGAGGAGCCGTCCGATTGATGACGATTGCCTGAACACTGGGGGCGGCGATTGGCAGATGACGCTGACGCTTGGCAGCAGGCCGCCGGACGAGGCGTAACGCCCCTCGCGAAAAAAACCAAACCGTGCGCACCTGTGTCGCGCGACTGGTTTCGCCCGACAGTCTGCCAAGCCGCCTTTGGCATGTGCAAATGGAGGTTGTAAAGAGATTATAAATAAAGGGACAGGTTAAAATTCAGATTGATACGTGGTTATTTTTCAGTGATTATTTTTCGCATGAGAATCGCACGGATAAAAATTCATGGTGAGGATGCCGTTTATCACTGCATCTCCCGCACTGTTAATGGTGAACGGCTTTTCGGCGAGGACGCCAAGGAGATGTTTCGCCGTCAAATGTGGCAAATCGCCGACTATTGCGGCGTTTCCATTCTTACCTACGCCATCATGGAAAACCACTTCCATGTCCTTGTCAGGGTTCCAAAAAAAGCACCGATCTCCGATAAGGAACATCTGCGTCGCTATCGCCTACTCTACCCGGAACCAACCTGTTTCCAAACCGCCTCGCTAGCGGTCGTTGAAGCACAACTTAAAGCTGGCGGTTCCGACGCCGACGCATGGCGCAAGCAGCAGCTCGCACTTATGAATGATGTCTCTGCTTTCATGAAGCTGCTCAAGCAACGCTTCACCATCTGGTTCAACAAAACGCACAACCGCTTCGGCACGCTCTGGGCCGAGCGTTTCAAGAGCGTGCTCGTTCAGCCGGACGGACGCGCCGTTCGCGTCGTGGCCGCATACATTGATTTGAATCCCGTTCGCGCAGGACTTGTCGACGATCCCAAGGATTACCGGTTTTGCGGCTACAGTGAGGCTGTCGCGGGCAGAAAAATCGCACAAGCGGGAATCATACATGTCATCGGCGAGGATGACGCGCGCATCTGGCGGACCGCACAGGAATATTACCGGCTCATGATTATCGGCAGCGGCGCCAAATCGCGCGCTGGCAAAGCCTCCGTTTCGGAAAATCTTTTTGAAGAAACGGTGCAGGCGAAAGGAAAACTGCCGCTGTCCACTGCATTGAGATGCCGGATACGCTATTTTACCAACGGAGGCATACTCGGCAGCAGAGCCTTTGTCTCGAAATACTTCACGCTCCACCGACGAAGGACAGGCCTGCGCCGCCGCAAGGAACCCCGCGCCCTGCCGCCCGTCTGCGACTGGGGCATCGCGAACGCGAATGGCGGCAGTGGCACAGCCGGTGGCAACGACGCGGACGAAATCATGGTTTTGCGCACGCCACGGCGGCGCACGCTTGCGTCCGGCTGAATCGAACTGGTGTGAACAGACTCAATGTAAACAGACTCAATGATAAATTCAACGGACGGGCAGGCTGGCAGGCTTGGCAACCCCGACCTGGCAACCTGCGTCAGTACGCCAGTGTCCAATCAATCGGCATCAGCCTCAGCCGGGCGGTTCCTCTCTGAAATGGCTCCGATTTTGCGACATTTGAAGAATGCTCTACACGGGTGTTTTGGAAAGTAGGGATACGTGACACCGTTGCCTGTTGATAATTGAAAATAATACCAACGCCTGGAATTTTTCGGATTTTCGGATTTTAGGATTTTATGCGGTAGGATGGTAGGGTAGGGTTCTCGCTTGTGAAGCTCTTGCCTTCCCCTCCATCAAGGCGTCGTAAGCGACGTTCCTGTAATGTAAAAATCTGAATCCTTTTAAATGTTAGTATAAATGATGTTACGCGGCACGTAGGGCCTGACCTTGTGTCAGGCCGCGAATTACTGTGCGGCTTCCCACGCGTGCGCGGCCTGACATAAGGTCAGGCCC